>CAIVHI010000211.1 GCA_903905685.1 uncultured Bacteroidota bacterium
CACCATCCACCAAGGTATCTGAAAACAGCCCCGGGAAGAATGGAGAGCCTACAATCCGATTTTGGACGGCTTGGTCGTTGTAGCAGGACGAATGCCAAATGCCATACTGATGGGGTGTTGGTACGTAGCCGGGATACTGCGCCATCGTTATTTTATTGCCGTTGCTGGTGCCCATTTGCGTAGTGATGCCGTTGAATACGTTGGTTTATTTGACGTTTGAATTGTTATGTTAAAGTTCGACTAAATTTTGGGATTTCCAAATTATTGGGAAATAAAATCCTTAACCAAGAACTGTAGGCCAATAAGTCGTTCGTCCCCCGATAAAAACGATAGCGGATGTTGCCCCGCATTTTTTTCAACCTATCTACCCCTACCACAACACCAGTTTACCAAAATAGCTCACGCCGTCTACTATCACCGTCACCATATACACCCCACTGGCTTGGCCGTGAATGTCGATGCTCCAGTTGTTCGTGTCCTCATAAGCCGTCTCCAGCAAGGCGTTGCCGAGCAGGTCGGTCATACGAATCGCGATGTGGTGGCCGGGGGTCGACAGGCTCATGTTGTAGAGGCCTGTGCTCGGATTGGGATTGATAGTGAGTGCGCCCGAATGGAGGCCGATTTCCTGCACGCCGTTCAGGGAGTCGCACGAGCCCTTGCCGTAGACTTGGATGACGACCGATGCCGCACTGGTGCCGCAGGCGTTGGTGTAGCGGTAGGTAACGGTGTCGAGGCCGGGCTCCACGCCTTTAGCCACCTTGTCCGATGCCCAATCGGCATTGCCGTTGGAGAGTGTCAGAGTGCCGCCTGGCGGCTGCACCTGCACGGTGTCTTCGTTACCGATGCAGACGTAGCTGCGGCCGGCAAGGCTGGCATAGCGCGGAGAATCAACCGTTACGGTCACGGACGCCGAGGCCGTGCCGCAGGCGTTTGCGAGGGTGTAGGTCAGTGTATCGGTGCCGGCAACGGAGGCCATTGCCACACTGCCCGTCAGGGACAGCCCCCATGAGGCGGTCCAAGTACCACCCGCAGCCGAATCGGTGAAGGTGGCGGGTGTGGCGATGCAGAAGGTGGCCGGGCCGGTGATGGCCGACACCATCGGCAGTGCAATCACCGTTATGGTCTTCTTGACCATAAACGACCCGCAGGTGTTGGAGTAGGCGTATTGGACGGTATCTATTCCGCCTGCGCTACCCGTTACAACCGCGCCGGATATTGTCGCAGTGTGGTTGAAAGCGCTCCAAGTGCCCCCCACCACGCTGTCGGAAAGGGTGGCGGACGATCCCACGCACAATGAATCGGGACCGGTGATGGGTTTGGATGTGGGAACGGGCTGAATTGTTACTACCTTGGTCGCTGTGTCGCTACCGCAATAGCCCGTGGCGATGTAGTACACGGTATCCATACCGGCCGATACACCTGTCACCGCTATGGAATTACCGGTGGGTACGAAGTTGATGTTGCC
The DNA here is from genome assembly GCA_903905685.1 of uncultured Bacteroidota bacterium. GTDB lineage: Bacteria > Bacteroidota > Bacteroidia > Chitinophagales > Chitinophagaceae > CAIYTT01. The sequence goes on from CAIVHI010000211.1 coordinate 1,466, forward strand.
GTTGGTTCTGAACCAGTCGCCACCGGTGGCAGTATCTGTCAGCGCTATAGTTGCACCTGCACACACGGAAGTATCGCCATTAATGTATGCAACGACAGGAAGTGTCGCGCAGTAAACGGCGTGACGGTCGGTTTGTGAACCGCAGTAGGTGGTGGTGGTGTAAAGCACGGTGTCTGTTCCGGATGCGAGGTAGGTTATTTTACCCGCACCACTTACCGACAGGCTGCCATCGGCCACAGCCCACACCCCACCCGATTGCGAATCGAAGCAGGAATCGGTCATGCCGGGGCACAACGTATCGGCACCCGTCAACATCCCTGCCATGGGAAGGGGTGCAATGTATACCGCCTTGACAACCAATACGATGCCGCAGGCATTGGCGAACATGTACCGCACCGTGTCCGCACCGGCATTGACGGCCGTAACCGCGTAGCCGCCAGCGGAATCGACGACCCCTACCGCCAAAGCATCCGCCAGCGACCACGAGCCGCCGGTTCCGGTTACGGTATAGGTGGCAGAGGAACCGGGACAAAGGGTATCGGCTCCCGCAAGCGTAAGCGTGGGAGCGACCTGCACGGTGACCGTTTTAGTCGCCGTATGCGGTATGCCGCAGGCGTTGGTGCGTTGGAAGCCGATTGTGGTGGTGCCGGCAGTCGACGCAGTGACCACTCCCCCTGATGTTACGGTCGCAACGGTAGGCATGGACGACGTCCAAGTACCACCCATAACGCTTTCCGTAAGCGTAGTGGAAGTACCCGCGCACAGCACCGAATCACCCGTGATGGCTGAAAGTCCGGTATCGGCGATGACGGTCACGAGGTGGCGGTAAGCCAGCGGGCAAACCGAGGCGGCCGTGTAAACGGCAGTATCCCGACCTGCCGAAACACCCGTCACGAGCAGGCCTCCCGAAACGGTATCAGCCGAAAGATGGCCGTTGTTGACCATCCACGCCCCCCCGCCGGTTGTCGCCATGAGCGTCGTGGAAGCACCTACGCACAGGTGCGTACTGTCGGAAGTAATGGTGCCCGATGGGTTGACCGTCACATCCTTGGTGGCTATGCTGACGCCGCAGGCGTTCACTACCGTGTAGTTGATTTGGGTGGTGCCCGCCGAGACACCTGTCACGTAGCCGCCCCCCACAGTAGCAACGGCCGGGACGCTGGAACCCCACGAGCCGCCAATCGGCGAAGCCGTGAGCAGCAACGTGGCACCGTTGCAAAGGCTGTCGAGGCCGGATATCGTTGCATTGGGAAGGGTATCCACGCTCACGGTCTTCGTAGCCATGATTGCCAAGCCGCACATCCCGATGCCGGAATAACTGATGGTTACAGTGCCGTAAGCAACCCCCGACACCACACCGCCCGAGTTCACCGTTGCCAAGGATGTATTGGACGACGTCCATGTGCCGCCAGATTGCGCATCCGTCAGGGTGAGCGTTGTGCCCCTGCACACCGCTGACCCACCACCGATTGCCGCTAGGTCGGTATCGGCATGCACCCAAACCTTGTGGAGGTAGCCGGTGATGCACCCTGAAGGTGGCATATAGGTCAAGCTATCGTAGCCCGGTGCTGCGCCCGTTAACACCACGCCGCCCGTTGTCAGGCTCGTACTTACCCGAGCATTGGATGTAGACCAAGTGCCACCCGATACATCGTCATTTAAGGTGGTGCTTGTGCCCACGCACAGTTGGACGGTATCTACCATGACATTACCGCTAGGGTCCACAACCACTGCATGGGTATCTTGGGCAGTACCGCAGACATTGGCTAAGGAGTAGGTTATAACGACACTGCCCGGAGCAATACCGGTAAGGGTACCGCCCGCTATTGTGCCAATGCCCGATGTTCCCCCACTCCAAGTGCCCCCCAACGGCAGGCCGGTGAATGTGGCATCGGCTCCGCTGCACAAGTTGTCAGGGCCTGTGACCGCGACAACGGGGAGGGTATCCACAGCTATGGTCTGGGTCGCCGTAATCATAACACCGCACATACCGGGTGCTGAATAGGTAATTGTTGCCGCCCCATACATTAACCCGGTGAGTACACCCGTAGTAGCGCCGATGGCAACCACCGACGGATTGGACGATGTCCATGTGCCGCCCGATTGGGCATCTGCCAGTGTGAGCGTTGCGCCCTTGCATACCGTTGACGCACCGCCAATTGGAGCAAGCGTGGTGTCTGCACCAATGCGCACTTCGTGCCAATAATGCGCAATGCACCCAGATGCCGGGGTGTATATCAGGGTGTCCAAGCCCACCGAAACGCCGGTAACGGCGACATGGCCGAATATTGGAACCTCGGTAGCGGATGCATTGGAAATAGACCACGTACCACCCGAAACGTCGTCTGATAACGTTGTGACCGTACCAACGCAAACCTGCACGGTATCCACAACAAATGTAATCCCGGAGGAAACGCTCACCGTCTTCGTCACCACCTGCGATGTGCACCCCACAACGCGGTAATAAATCTGCGTGGTTCCCCATGCTACGCCCGTTACCAAGCTGCCGGAGGTGGTCACTACGGCGGTGTTGTAGGAGCCCCATGTTCCGCCTGCAGTTGCATTGCTGAGTGTAATGGTCTGGCCGGCACATAAGACGGAGTCGCCCGTTATTGGCCCCAAAACAGGGTCTGTTTTCACTTTTATGATGTGTATTTGTTGGGCTGTGCCACATACCGATGAGTAGGTATAGATGGCGGTATCCCGTCCTACCGATACGGCATCAACCATTTGTGTAGCACCTCCCCATGTTGCGAATACTGCATATGCGTTACTCATGGCCCAAGTGCCACCTGCCGGCGAGGCCGTATAAGTGGCCATAGCTCCCGGACATAGGCTTGTAGAATCAATGGTCGAGGACGCCGCAGGGTTCACGGTCACTACGGCCGAAGTGGACGCGCTACCGCACAGATTGACGACAAGGTAGACTACACTTGCAGTTCCGGGACTAACACCGCCGATGATGCCCGACCCAAACAACGTTGCCGCGCTTCCGGATACCGACCAACTGCCACCGGGCGTACCGTCGTCCGTCAACAAGCCGACAGAACCTGTGCACACCGACAAACTGCCGGAAATCGCGCCGGCCGTAGGAGCGGCAACCACATGGAACAGGTGTTTATAGATAACGGCACCGCAGGTGGTCGTTAGGGTATAAAAAACGGTATCTGTGCCTACCGTGCTGCACGATACCGTAATTGGCCCCGTGGAACCACTCAACGACACCACGCCGAAAGCCGTGCTCCAAGTGCCGCCGCCAACGGGAGGCGTGAACGATTGGGTACCACCGACACAGAGGGTGAACGAATCCACCAGGAGCATGGCAGGTACTGGGTAAACAGTCAGTGGCCAAGTTGCACTTGCAGTACCGCATGCATTGGATTGCGAGTAGAAAACCGTAGTCGTGCCGGGCGAAACGGCTGTGACGATGCCCGTCGTTGTAATCGCCGCGACTCCCGGAGTGCCCGAAGCCCAAACGCCACCCGAACCCGTTTCCGTAACCGTGGCCGCAGACCCTACGCACAGCACACTGCTGCCTGTAATGGTGCCGGCGGTAGGCTCGTTAAAAACCTTAAACAGGTGTTTGTAAACCTTGGTGCCGCAGGTGGTGGAGACGGTGTAATACACAGTATCCGTTCCCACCGTGCCGCACGTTGCCGTAACAGGCCCGGTAGTCCCGCTCAGGGACACCAAGCCCAACGCGGTGCTCCAAGTGCCGCCACCGACGGGGGGCGTAAACGAATGTGTAGCTCCCACGCAGACCGTGAACGAATCGAGTGAGGGCGCACCCGAGGTAGGGTATACCGTTATGGGCTTCATAGCGTGTACGGAGCCGCAAATGTTGGATATGGTATAAGAAATGATGGTGGTGCCTGCCGAGAACGCCGTGACGATACCCGTCGATGCAATCGCTGCCACCCCGGGTGTGCCGGAGCTCCAAGTGCCCCCAACGGCGGTATCGGTCAACGTAAGGGTCGAACCTGCACAGACGACGCTGTCTCCAACAATGGTAACGGCCGTGGGGACGTTCAAAATATGGACGATATGCTTGTAGACCGCTGTGCCGCAAAACGTGGTGAGCGAAAAATATACGGTATCGGTGCCGGCGGTGCCGCCATAAACGGCGGTGCCGCTGTCTACCGGACTACCCACTACGGCATCTCCATTAAACACCGTCCATGCACCTCCAGGTAACGGTGAGGTGATGAAGGTGGTGGTGCCTATGCAAATCGTGACCGAATCGACCACGGCCGAAAATGCCGTCGGATTGATGGTAACGGCCTTGGTTTCGGTCACCGTGCCGCACGCATTGGCATCTGTAAACGAAATGGTGGCCCTACCCGCCGATAATCCAAAAACGGTACCGTTGCCGTTCACATTGGCAATAGCAGGTACCGTACTGCTCCATACACCCGCCAGCGGCTCGCCGACCAAGTTGACGCTATCGCCGATGCACAGTACCGAATCGCCGGTTATGGGATTGTCGGGCAGGTAGACATCTATCAACAAAATATGGTTGGAAGTCGCGGTACCGCAAAAGCTGGTCACGCTATAACTCACCGTGTCGCGCGCGGGGGTGAGCAGGTCAACCGAAGCAGTTGCGCCCCAAGTCCCGGTTATGGTGGCATGCCCGTTGTAGTTGGTCCAAGTGCCGCCGGGAATTATGCCGGAAAGGGTTATAGTGGTCCCTTCACACATTTCCGTGGAGTCGAAGGAGGTGCCGGACAATGGGTAGACGGCAATGGCTTTGGTCACCACCGTATTTCCACACGCGCCGTCAACCGTGTAGGTAATGGCAAAAGCCCCCGCAGTCGTGGCGGTAAATAAGCCGCCCGTACCCGAAAAATAGCCCCCCAGGGTGCTATCTGAGTATAGTGCGGTAGCGCCAACGCACAGCACGGAGTCACCCATTATGGGTGCTACCACCGGCGCGCCAAG
>CAIVHI010000212.1 GCA_903905685.1 uncultured Bacteroidota bacterium
ATTAAGCAGAGTAATGTTTTCCAATAGTCGTCTCAATAACGGTTGTTAATACGCCATACGCTGCTTTGCATATAATGAGCATTTTTATAGGCATTCGGTTAAAAGTAAAAGCCGACTCTTTGGAAGTCGGCTTTTACATAAGATGAGGTTGATTTGAAATCAATAAAGTTTGGGGCAAGACCAGCTATATTGCGGGTTGCGCTCGCGCTTATTTACTCGTCCAAAGAATTGTACCGATAACTCATAGCCACCCAAGCCATTGGTTGCCGGCATGAAATTGGATACATTGACGTCGTAAGACAATCCTATTTTCATTTTGGACCATTCAATTGCTACATAGGGGGAGATGGCGTCGTCGTTACGATACCACGCACCAAGGTAGAATACGGTGCTCCTTTGGTATTCCAAATCGTGTCCGGGATTCAATACGAATCCTACCGCGCCGCCAATCAGCACTTCTTGTGCGGAAGCCTGATTTTGATAGAGGGCACTGGCGTATAATACGGTGTTTTCGTTCAAGTCGAATGAACCTCCGAGATAGCCCGTGTAACGGGAGTGTATCAAGTGAGAACGGTCATCCAAGAATGTCTCGTTGGGTTGTGTCAAGTGATAATAGGAAAAGCCGGAATAGAACGTGGCATGATCGCGTATTTTGCCCGAGTACATGAGCCCAACATTGTAATCGGGGTACATGATCGTGGCATTAATAAAGTTTTCGTGCGTGGGGTAGGGGGTTCCACCCGTCGATGCATCGAATTGGTCTTCGAATGTCAACTTTTGGAAGTCTATCGTCTTTTGTACGAAATAGCCTTGGAAGCCAATGGAAAGGTGTTGGTCGTGCTCCCTACCCAAGGCCTTGTGGTAAGCGGCCGAAAGCCCGACAGTGGTGTTTTGCAACCCACCGGCACCCGACTTATCAAACAAACCCACCAAACCAAGACCCAGCGCATCGCCTTCAGGCAACTTGCCCTTCAGCACAGCCATATCGTAGGAAATGGTTCCGGTAACATAAGGATTGGTGGATACTGATGACCATTGGTTGCGGTAATCTGCAGCCACCCGAATATCGTCCTGCACCAAGCCCGTCATAGCAGGGTTCAACGTAAGTGGCGAACTGAAATATTGCGTGAAGTGCACATCTTGGGCCTTAGCGCTACCTGCCAGCAACACTGCAATACCTGCACCTAAAAACATCCTTTTCATCATGATACTCCAAATTTATATAGCGAACACAATACACGAGGAATTGCTCTACAAGAAAGACCATCCCCGCAAATGATTGGTTGGGTAAAAGTAAACAATTTTTTATTTGCAGTGAACGCCGGTTTATCAAAAATTGGCCGTTTTTCTTTCTATCTTTCAAGGAATAGGAACAGGCATGCGTAAAAAGGCTAGAGCTCCTTCCATTCTCTTGCCATGGGGTTAGGTTGCCATTGGCAATTGGATGGAGAATACCGCTCCATGGGGCAAATTGTCGTGTAATGTCATTCTTCCCTTATGTTGTTCCACAATCTTTTTCGCCAGATATAGGCCCAATCCTGTCCCTTTACTGTTGCGGGTCTCTTCATTACCAACTCTATAGAATTTTGAAAATACTTTTGGTTTCTCGCCGTCGGGAATGCCTTGGCCGAGGTCTGCAACTTCGAGTTGTACCTGCTTGCCTACTACAAATAGGCTCACCGATACTTCTTTGTTTGGTGGAGTGTACTTTACGGCGTTTTCCATGAGGTTATTGACGGCTATACGAAGCATCACTTTATCGCCAAGTATGGGCGTGTCGTGTCGTAGGTTTTCAATGAACCTGTCGGGATACCGGGAATTGTAGTCGGCCAAACATTCTGCTGCCAGTTCAGACAAATCAAAACGCTCCTTTACAGGCTTGTATTGCCGGCCCTCCAATTGCGATGCATACAGCATATTGTTGCACAAGTCGTTAAGGCGGTCAGACTCAGCTATGCTGCGCGACAGTAATTGCGACTTTTGGGCGTTGTCCAGGTTTTGGTGCCGTTGTAAGGTTTGTAGGTTCAGCTTTATTCCGGCAATGGGTGATTTCAGCTCGTGCGTTACCGACAACATGAAATTGTTTTGTTGGCGGGAGAGAAGGATGCGGCGTTTAAACGATTTGTATACCACGAATGCCCCAATTAAAATTACGACCAGGAAAGTAGTTCCTTCGCCCAAATATTGTTCGGTACGAGATTCCATCGAATGCTCAATTTTGATGCGTTTGGTGCGATATTCTGCAGGGTGGTTTACGCTATCTGCGGCAATGTGCAGCATGGCGATATCCTGCTCGTAAATTTTTCGGCTCTGTTTTTCGAGGCTCATCCCCCAAAAGACCAAGGCGACGACCACATAGAGCAACAACAGTATATGTAGTGATTGGAAAACTTTCATGCAGGCACCAACATCAATGGATTGTCAAAGTTAGGTTTATTCCGGCCTCGCAAAGGGGGCACCACGTCTATCCACTAAGGGTTTATGCCAGCCTCATAAATCACTTGCAGCAAGGTTTGGCCAACGGCCTTTAGCGTGTTTGGGTCTATGATTTGCATATTGTCGGCATGTGTATGCCAGTGGGCTGCAAAGGGTTTTTCAGGGTCGGATGTGAGGTTGATGATGTCGATGGTTTTAATTCCGGTAATGGTATTTACGGGCACGTGGTCGTCGGTGATGTTGGCTCCGGGTGTGTAAAGGAAGTAGGAGGAATAGCCGGCCCGTCCGGCCGCCGTCCATACCTTTTCCTGAATATCGCTGGCAAAATGGGCCGATACGCCTTCCATGGGGAATTGTGCGTTCTTGGCACCCGCCATGTCGAGCAATATGCCGAAGGCTGCCTTGTAGCCCGCAACGTGCGGATGGGCGGCCCAATATTGGGTGCCCAAACAATAGGAATTCTCGCCCCATTCCGAGCGCCCATAGTCTTCCACGTCCGTAAACAAGATGTCTACGCCCACATTTGATGGGCAGTGTTGGGTCTTCAATACTTTCGCCAGCTCAGTAAGTATGGCCACGCCACTGGCTCCATCGTCGGCGGCATCTATGGGTTTGTCTTGGCCTTTTGTGTCCATATCTGCCCATGGGCGACTGTCCCAATGGGTAAGCAGTAAAATGCGATAGGTTGCTTTGGGGTTGATGACGCCTATGATATTCAGGCATGGCAACATTTTTCCATCACCGCCTTTTACTTTGGTTTCCTGCCTGTAAACCGTATCGCACCATTTACGTAGGCCGTCAGCCATCCAATCGGCACACTTTCTTTGTGCTGCCGAGCCGGGTGTACGTGGTCCGAGCGCAACTTGCCATTGGGTATAAGCGTAAGCTGTATCTGCATCAAACGCGGGTACCTGTATCCTCAAGGCAGGTGTGTCTGTGGTGTGGCCATCAGCAGTTGCGGGATTGTTGCCTCCATTGCCACACGATACCAAAGCGGCGGCTGCAATGGCGAAACCTGCGAAACGGACATATTTCAACATGTGCTTGGATTGAGGTTAAACCTACGGCGCCAAAGGCACCGAGCAAGACTGGTAAACCGGCTGGCCTGCAACCGCCCCGCTGCCGGTCACAAAGGCAATGATGCGGCAATGGTTGGGTTTCCAAGCGGGGTTCAAGGCATAGCTATATACGAACTGGCACACACGGCCGGGTTCTTTAGATGGAATGGTGGGGTAGATGGGGTCGCCAAATGGGACGGCAGTAACCAAGGAGCGAAAAACTCCATTATATTGGTAAAGTGCCACACTATCGGGAAATTCCTGTAAATCGGTAAAGCTGTCTTCCACCACTGCGATGGATAGGTTTTGCAAGGTGGACACAGATTGCAGATAGGTGACATTGGCTACTATGGTTGCAGTTGCTGCGCTGTATGTACTGGTTACTGTAAGGTTCAGCGAGTCGGCAGTGGCTAGCCGGGTCGTAGCTACAGTATTCCATAACCCCTTGGTGATTTGGACATTGTTCAAGCCATAAGGGCCGTCGGGTAGGCGGTCGATGCCGGCAATGGGCATTAACGCAAGCGACCCGAAAATGGTGTTTTCAATTGTTGTTGCCACCGTATCGCGGAATCCGCCATAGGTTTCGCCTACATTGGGGCTCGTTTGGGGGAAATCGGTAACGAACATTTCCATCACGTTGATGCGGCCGGGGTTGGCGGCGAGCAATGGCAGCAGCACCTCGTCGTGTGCCGCCGGGCAGTTGGAGCAGGAGACACCTGTAAAATCTTCAATCAATATGTTATGGGGTTGAGCCGCAGGAATCGACCCTGTAGGTAATACATAGGTAGTATCTGATGCCGCCGAGGTAGCACTCGATAGTGTGACCAAATTGTGGTTTTCCTTACATCCGATAACCAACAATGCGAACGCCGGCACAACCCAGTTTCCAAATTTCATAAAAAAATCTATTTAAACCGTAAAACTACTAAAACCGGCGCATTCGGCACTCCGTTTTTTGCCGCAGGCTTAGGGTCTTGTGGGTTGGTACGCCAAATTTCGGTTGAAGTAGTCGTAGGTGATTTTCGAAAGGTCGCCGATAACGTCCGCCAACTTATGAATGTCCGGGCCGGCGGTCATGACGGTGATGAGGTAGGGCTCGTGGTTGAGGTATACAATACCGGATTCATGGAGCTCGTATCCCACGCCGTCGCTCCATTCCCCGAATTTGTGGGCCACCTGCTCGCCTTCGGGCAGCCCCTTTAAAAGACCGTCTTTAAAGTTGCACTCCGAAAGTAGTGAAGTTGCATATTCCGATGAATTTATAGTGAGGTATGCGGTGTTGTAAAGGGCTTCCGGAAACTTCGAGTAGTCTTTGGCGGACATCACGTAATTGCGGTCCGACATGTCGGGTGGAGTGAGGTGTAGGTCGGTGAACGTCTTCCTGAAGGCGGCCATATCCATCCTGTGTATCAGTTCTACATTGGCGTAATTGTCGCTGTATGCCAACAGGTAATGGAATAGTTCCCGGATGGAGTACTCGTGTCCTGACTGTAATGTTTGCGATGCGAAGGCCGTGGTAGGGTACTGTTCCAGGGGTTTGACAAAACGGATTTTCCGGTCCAATAGGCCGGGGTCGTTTTCGGCCATCCTTAGAAACGTTATGATTTCGGGGACTTTCAACAATGAAGCCGGATGGAACTTCTCGTTCATATGGATGGCTGTCCAATCTGAATTGCGGAACATGCGTACATAAACTGATGCCCGTGTCAGTGTTCCAGATTTTTGTTGATATTCGATGTAGCTTTCGACACTTTGTTTCAATGGCAGCAATGATTTCGACTCGCATTCCGTCTCGGCAGATACCAGCGGACTCACAAATCGGTATCCCGACAAGCGGTTCAATCCATATACGCAATCCTCAACTTTGCCGGATTCAACATGGGGCTGAACGGGTGTAATTGCTTTCGGAAGGGTGAATCGATAAGTGACGGCTGACGTAACCGCAACAGTTGCCAAGGTTGTCCAAATCAGGTGGTGAACGGGAAATTGTTTCATTATTAAGGCAGTTTAACCTAAAACTAACCTAAATGGGGCTGTGTTTTAACTTTATATGTATTTTTATTAGTATCAAGCTTAAATTGCTGACAATGACGTGCAATCAGTGTGTATAAAATCGTCAATTATAAATACACAAGTCGTTCAACCAAAGGGCGAATTATTGTCCATCCATATTTTGTTTTGGTTAAAAATGCATGGGTTGACGCAGTATCATCTGCATCAACCCACACGACGGATAGATATTGTCTTACTAATGGGGGGCCACTAAGCTAATTCGGCATCTGAGAGATATTGCCAAACCGGTACAGCAAGTGCGGCTCCCAATACTGGGGCAATAAGGTAAATATATAGGTGTTCGAAGTGCCCCGATGCGAGTGCCGGTGCAAGCGAGCGGGCCGGATTCATGGATGCACCACAGATTGGCCCGGCAAAAGCAGCTTCGAGTGCAACGGTAGCCCCAATGGCAATGCCCGCAAACATCCCCTGTTCCTTACTTCCCTTCGCTACATTCAGAATGACCAGCATCAATATGAATGTCAAAATACATTCCATCACCATTGCCTGTCCGTCGCCGAGTGTCGGCATAGATGCGCCCAGCAATGCATTCGTTGGGAACAACCATCTTAAAAGGAAGCTGGCCGAGACCGCGCCAGCAAATTGGCCGCCAACATAGCCCGGTAATAGACGGGCATCGAATCGTTTGGACACTGCAAAGGCGATGCTGACCGCGGGATTTAGATGTGCACCCGAAATTCTACCCAGTGCATAAATCATACTCATTACGGTGAGCCCGCAGGTTATGGCGATGCCCATGTGGGAGATAGTGCCATGCGTTTCTTGGTCTACGATGATGGCACCTGTGCCGGCAAACACGAGCGTGAATGTGCCTATAAACTCGGCTATATACTTTTTCATGGGCAACATCCGGGTTCGCAGCACGCAACGGGTTTCGTTGCATACACGGTGATACTGAAAATTCCTGTTCGAGACGCTTTAAAGCCTGAAATCTCCTCGTCTGTGAGGTAGGTTTGCAAGATGTCGTTGGGTATCGTGATGATCTTTTCCTTTTGTATAGTGATGTTTTTGAACCCGGCCTCTTTTATCGCTGCAAGATAGTCGCCTTTTTGGATTGCTCCAGATATGCACCCGGCATACATTTCAGCCGCGCCCTTTATTTTTTCGGGTAGGTCACCCACCAATACTACGTCGGAAATGCTGAAGTGTCCTTCGGTTTTCAATACCCGGAATATCTCGTGGAGTACATTGCGTTTGTTGGGCACCAAGTTGAGGACGCAATTGCTGACTACCACATCGGCAACGTTGGAGGTTAGG
>CAIVHI010000213.1 GCA_903905685.1 uncultured Bacteroidota bacterium
GCGGCTGAAGACCGAAAGCCTCTATTTCAAAATAGGGGACACCAACATAGCAGAATTGTCGGCACTCCCGCTCGACCAACTTGGGACTTGGTTTCAAACCATCGACGGCAAACTCAGCGCAAAAGCAAAAACTATCTCCAAGGATATCCTGAAAGAAATTCGCGACCGGGTTTCCTTCCTGCTCGATGTGGGCTTGCACTACCTGTCGCTAGACCGAGCTACACGTACCCTTAGCGGTGGGGAGTCGCAACGCATCAGGCTGGCCACACAGATAGGATCCCAACTTACGGGTATCACCTATATATTGGACGAACCCAGCATAGGCCTGCATCAGCGCGACAACCACAAACTTATACGGGCGTTGCAAAACCTGCGCGACAGCGGCAATTCGGTTTTAGTGGTGGAGCACGATAAAGACATCATGTTGGCATCAGACCATTTGATAGACATTGGCCCGGCGGCCGGCATTCATGGTGGCCGGATTGTGAGCCAGGGCACACCCGAAGAAGTGCTCCAACAGAACACCACTACCGCAGGCTACCTCAACGGCACGTTGAAGATAGCTATCCCTGCCACAAGGAGGCCCGGACTGGGGCAGTTCATCAGGCTCAACGGCGTATCGGGCAACAACTTGAAATCGGTTTCCATTTCGATACCCTTGGGCACGCTTACCTGTGTTACTGGGGTATCCGGTAGCGGCAAGAGCACACTCATTAACGACACCCTCTACCCCATCTTGGCGCGCCACTGCTACCCTACCTTTAAGCAGCAGCCCATGCCGTATGCCTCAATAGAGGGTTTGGAGCATGTAGACAAGGTGATAGAAATAGACCAAAGCCCCATTGGCCGCACACCACGTAGCAATCCGGCTACTTATTGCAGCTTCTTCAACGATATCCGCCAACTGTTTGCACAGGTACCTGAAGCGAAAATCAGGGGCTACAATGCGGGCCGTTTTTCCTTTAATGTAAAGGGTGGCCGCTGCGAGACCTGCCAAGGCGGCGGTGTGAAGACTATAGAAATGAATTTCCTGCCCGATGTTTATGTGCCTTGCGAACAATGCAATGGCAGGCGTTACAATAGGGAGACCCTGGAAATAAGGTATAAAGGCAAGTCGATCTTTGACGTCTTGAACATGACCGTGGAAGAAGCTACCGAGTTCTTCATCAACGTGCCCTACCTGCACCGAAGAATCAAAACACTCAAGGATGTAGGCTTGGGCTATGTCACCCTGGGCCAGAGTGCGGTAACCCTAAGCGGAGGCGAAGCCCAACGGGTGAAGTTGGCCACCGAACTCTCCAAACGCGACACGGGCAAGACCATTTATATACTGGACGAGCCCACCACCGGCTTGCACTTTGAGGACATCAAGCACCTTTTAGCTGTCTTGGAACGCCTCACCGACCGCGGCAATACGGTTTTGGTGATAGAGCACAACTTGGATGTGGTGAAAGTGGCCGACTACGTGATAGACATGGGCCCGGAAGGCGGCTCCGGCGGCGGCAATGTGGTGGGAGCGGGCACTCCGGAGTTCATCGCTTCCCTGCCCAACAGCCATACCGGCCAATACTTGAAATTGGAATTGGCGTAGCTCAAACTTCCCTATTTTGCCGACTAATGGAAAGGGTTCCTAAAGCCCTTTCTGGTCTACCAACCAAATGAGTTGCGCCAGCACCACCGAGCCCAATTTGAGCTCGCGGTGGTTCACGTTCTCAAACACGTCGTTGTTGGTGTGGTGCACGTCGAAGTAGCGTTGCGAATCGGGTAGCAGGCCGGCAAGGGGCACATTCAGTTTGCGCTTCATTGGGCCAATGTCGGTACCACCTTCCTCGCGGGTGAAGTCATAAACCCCATATGGGAGAAATAGCGGTGCATAGTCGCGGATTTTCTTTTTCTCGGCGTCCGACATTTCCAATCCAATACCACGTGGGGAGAACCCACCGGCGTCGGTCTCTATGGCCAGCACATGGTTTTCACGATTCTTGACGGCCGAATCGGCATAGGCTTCGCCACCCTTGGTGCCGTTTTCCTCGTTCATGAACAACACCGCACGGATGGTACATTTAGGCTTGATTCCCAATGCCTTAAATGCACGAATAATTTCGATGGACTGTACACAACCGGCACCATCGTCTTGCGCACCTTCGCCTACATCCCAAGAGTCGAGGTGACCGCCGACGGTGATGATTTTTTCGGGCATCTCGGAGCCTTTGATTTCACCCACTACGTTATAAGAACGTACTTTGTCGGGCATCATGCGGCAATCCGACTGCATTTTCGCAGTCACCGGCTTGCCCTCGGCAAAGTATTGCTCCAAGGTGTCGGCAGAATAGTTGCCGAGGGCCATTTCGGGTATCTTAATGTTGGATACGGAATCCATGTAGTGCATACCACCGGTGTGTGGAAAATCGTCGGCCCCTGTAGACATGGACCTAATGATGACCCCAACCGCACCCTTGGCGGCGGCTACACTCGGCGTAGCCCAGCGGTAAACCACCCCGTCGCCATAGCCCTGAAAAGTGAAAGTGAAATCTTGGCGGAAACGGTAGTTGAAAAATATGATTTTCCCTTTTACTTGGGCAGGGGTAAGTTTTTCGAACTCTTGAAAATTACGCACCATCAGCACGGCCGCTTCTATAGGTTTGCCATCGGTACCTTGGCTGTTGCCCAACGTCAATGCCTTAACCTTGCGGTATTGACCCCTAACGCCTACCTTCAGCATCAGGCTCTCCTTGCCGCGATACCAATAGGGCACATCGCATGCCTGCAAAAATACGCGGTCGGCCCCGGCAGCTTCCATGGCCTGCTTGCCCCACTCCACGGCCTTTGCAGCCTCCTTGGAGCCGCTAATGCGGTGCCCTACGTCCTTACACAACACCCGCAAGTTGTCGTAGCTCTTGCCGTGCATCATGATTTCGGTCGAAATCTTACGGAACATGATGGAGTCGGACTCTTGGGCAAAAACGGTGGATGCGGCCATAACGGCAGCACCCATTAGGGAGAGAAAGCGTTTCATGGTTTAAATTTAATCAGCATTTTGGAAAACCCATGCTGTACGCAAAAAAAATCCGCCCCACAGCCTTGCGACTGAGGGGCGGATGCCCATAATTTCAGCTATCTGCAACGAACTTACTAAGCCAACTTCGCTTGGAGGTTGGTATTCAGCGCATCGAGGAATTCTTCAGTATAAAGGTAGTCGGTGCCGTGCTTCACATTGTTGCCATGGATGCACACCGCCAAATCCTTGGTCATTTTACCCGACTCTACGGTTTCGATACACACTTGCTCCAACGCATTGGCGAAGTCTATGAGGGCTTGGTTATCGTCAAGCTTGCCGCGGAAAGCCAAACCACGCGTCCAAGCGAAAATGGAGGCGATGGGGTTGGTGGATGTGGGGCGGCCTTTTTGATACTCTCGGTAGTGGCGGGTGACGGTGCCATGGGCAGCCTCCGCTTCCATGGTATTACCATCGGGAGTGATGAGTACAGAAGTCATCAAGCCGAGGGAGCCGAAGCCTTGGGCTACGGTATCGCTCTGCACATCACCATCGTAGTTTTTGCAAGCCCAAACGAAGTTACCGTTCCATTTTAGGGCGCTGGCAACCATATCGTCTATCAGGCGGTGTTCGTAAGTAATACTGTTCTTCTCAAATTCCACCTTGAACTCGTTCTCGTAGATTTCTTGGAAGATATCCTTGAAACGGCCGTCATATTTTTTCAGGATGGTATTCTTGGAGGAGAAATACAGCGGCCATTTTTTCGACAGCGCCATATTGAAGCAGGCACGGGCAAAACCGCGAATCGACTCATCGGTATTGTACATGGCCATAGCCACACCGCCACCCTTGTATTGATATACTTCGTGCTCGATAACCTTGCCGTCTTCACCTTCAAACTTAATGGTAAGCTTGCCGGGGCCGTTCACCACGAAATCGGTAGCGCGATACTGGTCGCCAAAGGCATGGCGGCCAATGCAGATGGGGGCAGTCCAGTTGGGTACGAGGCGGGGAATGTTCTTCATGACGATGGGCTCGCGGAACACGGTGCCATCCAATATGTTGCGGATAGTGCCATTGGGGCTCTTCCACATGTGCTTCAGGTGGAACTCTTCTACACGGGCTTCATCGGGAGTAATGGTGGCGCACTTGATGCCCACTCCGTATTTCAAGATGGCGTTTGCAGCGTCAACGGTAACCTTGTCATCGGTCTGGTCGCGGTACTCTATGCCGAGGTCGTAATACTTGATATCTATATCCAAATAGGGCAGAATCAACTTTTCCTTGATGTATTTCCAAATGATTCTCGTCATTTCGTCGCCATCCAATTCGACCACCGGATTGGCTACTTTAATCTTTGCCATGAATAGTAATTTTTCTTTTTTTGTGAACGTGATTAAGACCTGAAA
>CAIVHI010000214.1 GCA_903905685.1 uncultured Bacteroidota bacterium
ATTGATAGACCGTGAAATGACTTATGACGATTACGTGACCAGCGAAAAAATCAAGCAGCTCCGTCAGGAGATGTATACTGTGTAGATATTTATTAATGATATATTTCGAAATCGGGCCTCCTATTGTAAGAAGGCCCGATTTATTGTGTTTGCGGTGTTTCATCCCAAGTTCGCGTCTGCTAAATTTGCACCATGCAGCTGTACCTACCGTTTGAGATTTCCCCGTTAGAAGATCGGATAAGCTATACCGACAAGGTATTGTTGGTGGGTTCGTGCTTTACGGAGCACATTACGGACAGGTTGGCCGCTGCAAAGTTTGGGGTGTTGGGTAACCCAAATGGCATCTTGTTCAACCCACTCAGTGTGGCCGATAGTTTGAACGGGTATGTGGAGGGCAGAAGATACACGTCCAATGACCTTTTTCAGCTCAACGAGTTATGGAATAGTTGGGACCACCACACCCGTTTTTCGCATATCGATTGCGGGCTGGCGGTTGAGGGCATCAACAGGAGTCAAAACACCGCCGGTTTGTTTTTAAAAGATGCACGATTCATTTTCATCACGCTGGGTTCGGCGTTTCAATATTACCTTAAGGATGGTGGCCGCCCTGTTGCCAACAACCACCGAGCGCCTGGGCAGTTGTTTGAAAAGCGGCTCCTGACTATAGAAGTCATCGTACTTGCATTGAAAGATGCCATTGAGAACATGCGTAGCGTGAATCCCCGCCTCCAGGTTATCTTTACCATTAGCCCGGTAAGGCACCTACGCGATGGGGTGGTTGACAATAATAGGAGCAAAGCGCGATTGATAGAGGCGGTACATGTATTGTGCAACGAGTTGCCGGAGGTAAACTATTTCCCTGCCTATGAGATTTTGATAGACGTGCTGCGCGACTACAGGTTTTACGATATAGACTTTGTACACCCCAACTTTCTGGCGACAGGGATAGTGTGGGAATATTTTGTGAAGGCTTGTTTGGCGCCGGCATGTGCGGAACCTATGGCCAGGGTGATGGAATTGGTGACGTCGGCTGCACACCGCCCCCGCTTTCCCGATACTGCGTCACACAAAAGGTTTCTGGCGGCCCAATATGAAAAAGCCTGCCAGCTAGAGGCTGCCTATCCTTTTTTGGATTGCAGCAAGGAGAAAGCCTATTTTGGCACCGGTCTTTAGCCCGGTTGAGGCAAGGACCGGATTGTTAAAATATCATTATTCATTTTACGAATTTGCCTACAACTGAATCATTAGTCCAAATCTGTTACCTTTGCGCCCAATTTTGGCTTCTTCATGGATCGTAATCAGGTAATAGGATTTTCTTTATTGGCGGTATTGTTGGTGGTATATTTGTTTTACACCGATTATTCGCAAAAGGAATACCAAAAGCAGAAAATTGCGGACTCCATTGCATACGCGAAGTTTCATCCGCGCCCGCAAGTAGATACCAGTCATGCGGCACAGGCGGCCAAAACATCGACCGATTCTCTGGAGACTGCATATCGTCAAACCCTTCCTCCAGCCTATTTTGGAAAATCGGATACCGTAACCGTAGAGACCAAAAAAATGTCGCTGAGGTTTTCCACCAAGGGCGCATTCCCGGTAACGGCAACTTTGAAGGACTTTGTTACTTATAGGCGTACGCCCCTCCAACTGTTCAACGGTGCCGGCAATTCGCTCACAGCAATTCTTCCATTCGACAATGGCAAGTCGACGGCGGACCTTTATTTTGTCCCAACCATCACCCAACAGCCTGATGGCACAAAGGTGATAGACTTTGTTGCAGATTTGAAAGACGGCAAGAAGGTAGATATCATTTATAAGGTGCCCGATGACAACTTCATGATGCAATGCAACATCGTCCTTACCGGCATTGGCAACGACCAGCGGCCCTTGCGCATGTTGTGGTCTGCCCAATATGCATCTACCGAGAAAGACATTGCCAATGAGCGGATGAATAGCCAATGCTATTACCACCTTAAGAATGACGACCGCGACAATTTCACCTACAGGAACAGTGAAACGGTGAAAAATCCGGATGGTACGGTGGGGTGGATTGGTTTTAGGAAGCAATATTTTTCGAGTGCATTGGTGGCCGACGATGGCTTTGGCAAATTGGAAGCCCGCTTTGGGTACAAGGACGAAGATTCTACGGTCGTTTCGCGCCAATCAGCCTCTTTGGAGCTCCCGCTCAAAGGTGCAGGTGGCGTTTTTACGGGTGGATTCCGCTGGTTCATTGGTCCCAACGACTACAAAGTGTTGTCGTCTTACAACCTCAGTTTGGAAGATATGGTTCCATTGGGGAGCGGATTGATGGCTTTTGTAAAGTATATCAACAAATTTATTTTCGTACCGTTCTTCTACCTGCTTTGCGGCTTAGTGTCGAGTCCGGCGTTGATCATCTTCCTCATGACCTTGTCCATACGTATTATCCTTTCCTTCTTCACTTACAAGAGCTATGTATCGTCGGCGAAAATGCGGGTGATGAAGCCTGAATTGGATGAGCTGCGCGCCAAATGTGGTGATGACAACCAGAAATTCAGCATGGAACAAATGAAGCTGTTCAAGTCTGCCGGGGTCAATCCATTGGGCGGTTGCTTGCCTATGTTGTTCCAATTGCCCATTTTGTTGGCCATGTATAATGTGTTCCCGTCGTTCTTGGAGTTTCGACAGAAAGGGTTCCTATGGGCAGATGACTTGTCTACCTACGACAACATTTTGAGTCTGCACTTCAACATCCCGTTTTATGGCGACCATGTGAGCTTGTTCACGTTGTTAATGACCGCCACGAGCTTGTTCCTCGCCTTGTACAACAGGAATATGACGCCGCAGGATCCCAACAATCCCATGATGAAGTACATGCCTTACATATTCCCATTCATGCTTATGGGCATATTCAACAGGTCGGCATCGGCATTGACTTTTTACTATACCCTTTCCAACTTGTTCAGTATCATTCAACAGTTCGTCATCCAAAAGTATTTTATTGACGAGAAGGCCATACATGCGCAATTGCAGGAAAACAAGACCAAGCCTGTAGTTCAGTCTAAATGGGCCCAACGGCTTGAAGAGATGCAGAAAGTGCAGGCGCAGCGCGCCGGCCAGACTCCTAAGAAGAACGGAAAGTAGTTGCGGCATTTTCCTATTGGGGTAGGGCTGAAATGGTGGGGATAAATCGATAGGTATGAGTCATACTAAACCATCCAAATGGGGTGCCATTTGGGGAATGAAATGCCCGGCGTGCAGAAAGGGGCACATGTATAAAAACAAAAGCATTTTTCCATTAAAGGAAATGATGGACATGCCCG
>CAIVHI010000215.1 GCA_903905685.1 uncultured Bacteroidota bacterium
CCATTATCTAAAGTATTATATATCGACGACGTTCTAATTATTGATCAAGTAGTCCTTGACTTGCTGTATGTACGGATACATCACCATATCTTCGGAAAACACCGGCACCCGCTCGCGAATTTCGCGATAGCATTTAAGCGTGGCCGATGATACCGAGCCCGATTGTTCCAGCGCATCTATGGCCTGAACAATGGTTATGGCCTCTACCGCCAATATCTCGAAAGCATTTTCTATAACGCGGGCCGTGGTGAGGGCGGCATTCGTACCCATACTCACAATGTCCTGATTGTCGTTGTTGCTGGGTATACTGTGGATATACATGGGGTTGGAGAGCATTTGGTTCTCGGCCGTGGTTGATGTGGCCGTGAACTGCGCACCCTGCATGCCGAAGTTGAAACCCGGAACCCCGAGGTTGACGAACGGAGGCAGGATTTCGTTCAGTCCTGCATTGAGCAGGTAGTTCAACTGCCGCTCGGCAAGCATGCCCAATTTGGTGACGACGATTTTGAGTTTGTCCATCTCCAAGGCAATGTAGTCGCCATGAAAGTTGCCACCGTGATAAACGTGCTGCCCCGCAACATCGGTTATAGGGTTGTCGTTGGCGGAGTTCAATTCGTCTTCCACCACCTTGGCCGTATTCCTGATGGTGTCCAGCACGGGTCCCAATATTTGGGGCACGCACCGCAGGGAGTAGTACTCCTGCACCTTCTCTTTGAAAACCGCATCGTTGTTCTGCTCGGAATACAGGTGCTCTTCACGTTTGCGGAGCAAGGAGCTGTCGGCCAAGTGTTCGCGCATCATTGCGGCAATGTCCCTTTGGCCGGTGTGGCGTTTGGCTGCATTGAGGGGCTCAGAAAAATGGTCATCATATGCCTTCACGATTTCGTTGACGGCGCAGGACAAAGCTACCGACCACCGCAGGAGCTTGCGGGCATAATGCACATTTATGGCACCAATACCCGTCATTACCGAAGTGCCGTTCATCAGTGCCAACCCCTCGCGTATCTCCATTTTTACCGGCTTCAGGCCTTCAGCGGCAAATGCTTCTGCAGTGGGCATTCGGCGGCCTTGGTAAAATACTTCGCCCTCGCCAATCAATGCCAATGCCAAGTGTGCCAGTTGCACCAAATCGCCACTGGCGCCTACGCCACCATGTTCGAAAATGACCGGGAAAATGTTTTTGTTGAACAGGTCTTTCATGAGGTGGATAAGAGCGGTGCATACGCCCGACTTGCCGAGCGACAGCGTGTGCATGCGGGTCAATATCACCGCCCGTACCATCAGCTCGGGCAGAGGGCGGCCCACTCCCGACGAGTGGCTCCTGATGAGGTTGTATTGCAAGGCCACACGGTTCTCTTCCTTCACCCTAAACTGCGCCATGGGCCCGAAGCCCGTGTTGACGCCATATATGACCTTATTCTCGGCAAAACCTTTTAAAAATTCAAAACACGCATGCACCCTCTCATCGGTATCCGGAGAAATCGCGACTTTCTTGTGCCGGAAAAGGATGTCCAAGAAGCCATCCAAAGCCAAAAACTCATCCGACATCCATTCGTCAACATTCGTCATCTAAGCAAATTTTCGCTAAATTAGTTTGAATTCCTTATTTCTAAAAAAATGCGCTTTCTTTGTAATGTCATTTAAAACCGCAGTTTCATAATATTAATATTTCATGAAAAAGGAATTTGTAGACGTACTTGTTATTGGCGCGGGTCCGTCGGGCTGTGTTTCGGCATGTTATCTGCACAACAACAAGGTGAGTGTAAAGGTGGTGGAAAAAACAAAATTCCCCCGTTTGGTGGTTGGCGAAAGCCTGATTCCGCGGGTTATGGACCACTTTTCCGAAGCCGGACTGTTTCCTGCGCTCGATGCCGTGGGGTTCGAGAAAAAATTGGGCGCACGCTTCATTCGCGGCAACGAAATCTGCATCTTCGAATTCAAAAATAAATATGGCAACGGTTGGGACTGGACTTGGCAGGTGCCACGGGCCGACTTCGACAATACCTTCGCCCAAGAAACCATTCGGAAAGGGGTAGACCTGCAATTTGAGACCGAGGTGGTGGCGGTTGAGTTTGAAGGCCGCAACTCTGTAACCACGGTTAAAGACAGCCATGGCGAGCTGAGCGAAATACACGCCAAATTCATCATCGATTCCAGCGGTTATGGCCGGGTATTGCCCCGCCTACTCGACTTGGACACCCCTTCGAAGCTGGACCCCCACTCTTCCATATTCACCCACGTCAAAGACGTGAACCGCTCCGCAGGCGAGGAGGGTACTTTGATATCCTTCGACATCCTGCAAACCGAAGTTTGGCTCTGGGTGATTCCATTCTCCAACGGCAATACCAGCCTTGGCGTGGTGGGCCCTACCCACTTTATTGAATCGCTTTCAGCCTCCGGGAATACCTCGGAGGCAATGAACAACGCCATCAAGCTGTCAGACTATTATGTGAAGCGGTTTGGTGGGGTCGATTTCCTGTTCGAGCCCGTAAAGCTCACGAACTACTCCAAGTCGGTGAAGCGCATGTGCGGCAACGGCTTCGCACTCACCGGCAACAGCTCCGAGTTCCTCGACCCCGTCTTTTCATCGGGCATGGCCTTCGCAACCGAATCGGGCATGCTGGCGGCAAAGCTGATACACAAGGAGTTTCAGGGTATTGCGGTAAACTGGGAAGAAGAATTTACGGGCTACATGAAAAGAGGCATTGGGGTCTTCACCAGCTATGTAAAGGAGTGGTATACCGGCAATCTCCAAACGTTGTTCTTCAAACGCCCCGAGAATGAGGACGTGAAGCGCAAAATTTGCGCCGTACTTGCCGGGTATGTGTGGGACGACACCAATCCGTTCGTCAGGAAACACGACAGCATCATCCGCAATATGGCCTACCTCATCAATGCGGGCAGCGACAGTTTTGCGGAAGCTCTCAAGAATTGATTCGGATCGCACCAGTGCAAATCGCTATTTTGCGGGCCATGAACGTAACGATAACCCCGGTACTGAATGATGCCTATAAGTCGTTGACCTATGTGGTATCGGTGGCGGGCAGTCAGGACGTGCTTGTGATTGACCCGGGGGAGCAGGTGGAGCGGCTGGCCACTGTGTTGGATACATTCGGGTGGCAACCCCAATTCATCGTGCTGACTCACGAGCATTTGGACCACATCATGGGCACCAACGCCCTCAAATTGAAGTACCGTGGAGCATCCTTGGTGTGTTCGGCGACTTGTGCGGGGAACATCGTAGACGACCGTATGAACCTTTCCTTCTTTACCGCGACTCCCTATGAGTCGGTACCCGCCGATGTTGCGATAACCGACGAAGAATACCTGAATTGGCACCTGCCGGTGATGTGCAAACCATTTGGAGGACATTCGCGGGGAGGCATGTTGATAGCGATGGATGGCCGCCTGTTTGCCGGCGACCAATTCATCAAGGGTATGCCCACCCTCACCGCCCTACCCGGAGGCAGTAAGGACGATTTGGCCGAATGCCTGACGTGGGTGCAGCATCGTTTTCCACCCGAAACCCTCATTTTGCCCGGCCATGGAGAGCCATTCACCGTAGCCGACCTTACTCACGAGGTGACTTGCTGAGGTGGTTTGGCGGATTTCCATTTTCCATGAAAAAGGATGTTCATTGGCGATGTAAAGGTTAGCCCTGCCAACGGCCCAAATTCGATATAGCGGAATAAGGGATGCTTCAGGATGGGTGGTGGGTACGACTACATTTGGTGAACGGCGAGCGGTTTTCGGGGGTGTTTGAGAACAAATTGCACCTGAAAAACCAAACTAATGGTGCCGACTTTACAAAGCTGAATTCGAAGATTCTTTTTCGGCAAATGGGCTCTAGAAACTTGGCGGTCGTGGGTTGGGGTGCGATACCTTCGGCCTCATTTAAAATGCACCCAGTCCCAACTTGATCGTTGCCATGTTGCATTTGTCAGGTTATAGCCGTGCTTGGACTTAGACCCGTTCACCCCAGGTAGGCACTGTTTTCACTGAGGAATTCATGCGCGCCATGCTAAGCGAATGTATGGCAATGCCTAGGCTTGGGCAGGGGAATTCCATAATACCAATAAGGACATGGGTGTGGACAAATGGCAAATAACTACAGAGGTCAGCATGTTGATGGACGACATAAAATTTTGTCATGAAGCACACACTTTCAGTACCGGAGAATGTGCCTTGCGCGTCAAGCATAGACTCGTCAGCAGCCATTGTTTTCCAAACGGAAATGGCAGACATGGCCGGCTCATGGCCGATATCGTAATCGAAAAACATTCAATTTGCCGCGCTCCACGTGGGGCTCGGCAAATCCGGTAAAACCCGGCGACCAAAAGGCCACCAACCTTTGTGCCGTCAAGGCTGCCGACAAAGGCGATATACCGCCATTGCTTGCCCTTGCAAGGTCATGAATCGGTTATCATTGTCTTGTCAAATGCAGCTTCCGCTGTGGCCAATTCGACAAGACGCGATTCAAATCCCCCCACCCTCCCATTTTTATTTTTCTCCTCCACCACCCAATTGGCATGGGTTGCCGTAATTTTGGGGCCATGAAAGTTCGTGTGAGATTTGCGCCCAGCCCTACGGGTGGATTGCATTTGGGCGGTGTGCGTACCGTTCTCTATAATTACCTGTTTGCCAAAAAACATGGCGGCACGTTCATACTCCGCATTGAAGACACCGACCGCAACCGATTTGTGGAAGGTGCCGAGGAATACATCTTCAGCTGCCTGGAGTGGTGCGGACTCATACCCGATGAAAGCACCATTGCCGGTGGCAACTACGGCCCCTACCGCCAAAGCGAACGCAAGCCGCTATATCTCGAATACGCTCAAAAACTGCTCGACTCCGGCCACGCTTACTATGCCTTCGATACGACCGAAGAATTGGAAGCCATGCGCGAACACTACAAAGCCAACGGCTACCCCAATCCCCAATACGACCACAATACGCGCATGAAAATGCGCAACAGCCTCACGCTCACCAAGCCGGAGGTGCAAAAACTGCTCGACGACCAAACACCCTATGTGGTGCGCATCAAAATGGACCCGAACGTACTGCTCACCATCACCGACATGATTCGCGGCGAGGTCACTTTCGACTGCGCGCTTGTGGACGACAAGGTATTGCTGAAGGCCGACGGCATGCCCACCTACCACTTGGCCGTGGTGGTGGACGATTACCTCATGGAAATCACCCATGCCTTCAGGGGAGAGGAATGGCTGCCCAGTGCGCCCGTCCACATCCTGCTTTGGGAATACTTGGGGTGGAAGCACCAAATGCCCCAATGGGCGCACCTGCCCTTGATATTGAAGCCCGATGGCAACGGCAAACTCAGCAAGCGCGATGGCGAACGCCTTGGCTTCCCGGTTTTCGCCATGAATTGGACCGACCCCCGCACGGGTGAAGCCGCACGCGGCTTCCGCGAGTTGGGATTCATACCCGCAGCATTCACCAATATGCTGGCCATGCTGGGATGGAACGACGGTACCGGCAAGGAAATCTTTACGACCGAAGAACTGTGCGAGCGTTTTTCCATAGAGCGCGTCCACAAAGGCGGCGCGAAATTCGACTACGAAAAAGCCAAGTGGTTCAACAACCAGTACATCCAGCAAATGGATGCCGACAAATTGTTCGAGCTGGTAAAACCCTTCGTCGTTGCCAAATTCCCCAATGCCGAAGACACTTTGCTGCGCAGGGTGATTGCACTGGTGAAAGACCGCTGCACCCTGCTCACCGATTTTTGGGAACAAGGGCATTTCTTCTTCACGACGCCCGAAGTGACGGAGTTACAGGCCATTCGTGAGAAGTGGTCGCCGGCGAAGGCGGCGTTCTTTGCCGCTTGGGCGGAAGCCTGCCACAAAAACGACTACCCCGATGCCCACCAAATGGAAGCCGATTTTGCAGCACTTGCTGCAACACACCAACTCAAGAAAGGAGAGCTCATGCTGCCGTTGCGCATCATGCTGGTGGGCGGTAAATTCGGCCCGGGGGTTTTCCACATCTCCGAGTTGATTGGTGGTTACGAGACTTCAGTGCGCATTCGTGCGGTACTGGAATTATTGTCGTGAGGCTGCCACATTGGGCACCAAAAAGAACTGCCTAAACGGGAAAGAAACGTACTTTTGCCGACAAAGGTTTCAAATTGACCAACACCTTGGCTTAAGTAGCGATATAAAGGCCGAGGCGGGGCGAAGGCACCCGTGATTAGGCCGATTGGGAATCTGCCAACCTTTTCAGCATTACCGTGCGGAATATCATATTATTCATACGTCGGTTCTTCAACCTCATTTTGTTTTTGGCGCTGGAGGCGTTCTGCATGGTCATGGCTATGCACACCAACACCTTGCAGGGCAACGACTTGGTAAGCTCGGCAAATTTGATATCCGGCACCATCTACAAGAAGCAGAGCGACGTGGCCTACTACTTCAGTTTGAAGAAGATGAACGACAGCCTGTTGGCCGAGAACGCCTTCCTACGCAATTCCATGGCCCGCATCCGCAGTTACGACACCCTACGCGATACCGCAGTCCACCGCAAATTCGCCACCGGCGACTCCACCAAGCACATCGTGAAGTATGCCGACTATGTATATCGCACCGCTCGCGTCATCAACACCACCACCACTGCGCAAGACAACTACCTGACGCTGAACCGTGGCAGCAACGACGGCATTGAGAAAAACATGGCCGTCATATCGGCTACCGGTATTGTGGGGAGGGTGGAGCACGTTTCGGCCCACTTCAGCAGCGTACTGTCCATTTTGAGTGCCAAGCAGAAAGTGAGTGCGAAACTTAAAGACGGCACCACGGGCTACATCGTTTGGGACGACAAGCAACCTGAATACCTCCAGATGGTGGATGTGCCACAGCAGGTGGATGTGAAGAAGGGCGATACCGTATACACCGCCATGTACTCGCTATTCTCCCCCGATATCATGATAGGTACCGTCCAGAAATCGGAGCCGGTTAAGAAGAATGCCATGCAGTTGCTCTACATCCGCTCCTCCACCAACTTCCACAACCTGCAATACGTATATGTAATCGAAAATAAGATGAACGGCGAAAGGAAGGCCACTGAAGACTCGGTTGCCGTAAAATCAAAATGACGAAATCCAGATGAACGTAATCCTCAAAAACCTGCTGCGGTTCTGCATCCTCATCCTGTTTCAGGTGTTGGTGCTCAACCGTATTACGTTGTTGTGGTGGACGGAGCCTACCGGGTTCCCGCCTTTCATGCCGCACATCTACCAACTGGCCATTTTGTTGATGCCCTTCGAGACCCCGGTATGGCTCTTGCTGTTGTCGGGCTTTGCCGTAGGCATCAGCATCGATGCCTTTATGGATACGGCGGGCATCAATGCCTTTGCCACCGTGCTGCTGGCCTATTGGCGCACCAACATACTGACCACCCTACTCCCCAGAAGCCTGAACGAATACTCGGGTTTGGAGCCCACCATCAAGAATATGGGGGCTTTCCCGTTCCTGTCTTACAGCCTCATCCTCATCATATTCCACCACTTGGCCTATTATTTGCTGCTGGCTTGGTCGTTTTCGGAGTTTGGGAGGTTGTTGTTGCAAGTGGGGGCTGCAACAGTCACCTCCATGATTTTTGTGGTGATTTACGTTTTGTTGTTTACCAAGCAGGAAGTGGCACGGCTATAGTGGCCCCATCGGGCAATAAGCATCTTCATTTCATCGGAAATTATAAATACGCAAACCAATGGCACGCGACGACGATTTTGAAAACGGTAAAACCTATCGGAGTTTCCGTGCGGGGCTCGACATGGGCATGGGCATGATCTATGTTTGTTTTGGGGGAGGCATCATCTACCTCAAGGCATTCGTCAACATGGACCTAGGTCCCAAAACGGCCTATACCATTGGTGGGCTTATGGTGGCCTACGGGCTATTCCGCCTGTATCGGGGCATCCGCAGTTTTGGAAAAAAAGGATGATGAGTAACCGATTATTTTCGGCCCCATTCCTCGCGGAGCACGCCCGTAATCACAAGGTCGTCCACAATGCCGTTGCGTATACACGACTTCCTCAATACTCCTTCAATGTGAAAGCCCAACCGCCCTGCCACCCCGGCACTGCGCACATTGGCCGCAGCATAATGGATTTCCAGCTTACGGATATCGGTATTGGTGAAAACGAAATTGACCAGGCAACCCACGGCACGGGTGGCATAGCCCTTACCTTCGGCGTGGTTGCTGAGCCAATAGCCCAATTGTGCCCGTTTCAAGTGGTGCTCCCAGTGGTGCAACCCTATGCTGCCCACCAAGGTATCGCCACGAAATATGCCTAAAGCCAGCTCTTCCTGCACCTCCGCTTTTTGGCACATTTCCTCTATGAACCTACGGGAGTGCTCAACGGTGGTATTGGCGGCAACCCACGGAAACCACTGCGACAAAAATTGGCGCGACTCGTCCACGGCGGCGAACAGCACGGGCGCGTCGTCGGGCGTGTATGCACGCAGCTTCAGGCCATCTCCTGCATCGAGTGTAAACACAACGGCTATTTGGCTGACAATTTTTCCCACATTTCGGGTATACGGCGAATCCAACCCATTTCGCGCATTTTCGCCTTCGCCTCGCCAACGGGCGAGCCGAAATAGACCTTGCCGCCTTCAATGCTCGATGCTACACCACTTTGTGCATACACAACGGCACCCTTGCCCACCGTCAAATCCTTATTCACACCAACCTGACCCCAAAGTATCACCTCGTCTTCCAAAATGGTTTTCCCGGCAATGGCTACTTGGGCGGCAATAAGGCAGTTTTTGCCTAAAACCACGCCATGGCCTATATGTATCTGGTTGTCGAGCTTGGTGCCGCGGCCAATGATGGTGTCGCCGCTCACCCCACGGTCTATGGCGCAACAGGCACCAATTTCCACATCGTCTTCCACAATCACGCGGCCACAGCTATCCATTTTTTCATATTGCACATCGCGCTCCTTCCGGCGTTTGAAGTAGAACGCATCAGACCCCAACACCGTGCCGGAGTGGATGATGACGTTGTTGCCGATGATGATGTGGTCGTTGATGGTGACGTTGGCATGTATGATGCAGTTCTCGCCTATCGAAACATGATTGCCGATGAATACCCCAGGCTGGATGCAGGTGCCGTTACCAACCACTGCGGTATCGCTTATCATGGCCGTGCAGGGTTCGAAACTGCGGAAGTGTTTAACTATCTTGATGTAGGCCGTAAAAGGGTCGGCAATCACCAGTAGGGTTTTACCTTCGGGGCACTCCACCATCTTATTGATGATAATGATGGTTGCTGCAGAATGGAGACACTTGTTGTAATATTTTTCAGCGTCGACGAACGAGATGTCGCCAGGCGTCACTTTATGGATTTCATTGATGCCGGTGGCCTGCTGTTCCAAATTTCCGACGGCCTCTGCGCCCGTAAAGTCGGCCAGCCACTGTATCGAAACTGGATGTTCGAATTTCATCTGTATTGGAG
This sequence comes from uncultured Bacteroidota bacterium, assembly GCA_903905685.1. GTDB lineage: Bacteria > Bacteroidota > Bacteroidia > Chitinophagales > Chitinophagaceae > CAIYTT01. The sequence goes on from CAIVHI010000215.1 coordinate 9,478, forward strand.
TTTACTACAAAAGTAACATTTTGGAGGTATGCCGGGTATTGGATTTGGAAGTAGGGAGGTCGGACTCGCTTGGATTGATGGAGGTTGTACTTGCTTTTCGGTTTTAGGCAGCTCAAGCCTCCGGCAAGGAATGCCTGTCAATGCCGTTTAATGCCCTTAGGCAATGTTCCAAAACCCGCAAATTACAAAGTACCTTTACCTTGCCAACCGTTTCCCTTTGGGGTATGAATCTCCCCATGCCTGAAAACCAGTGGCACGCCTGTTTATGAAACCTATGCCATCCAATGGTTCCTTACCGATGTCTGCGTCCATGCGCAAAAAGCTGGAAGGCATATCCCGCATAATGACTTTTCGGGAGGGCGATGTGCTGCTGGACGAGCACGCCAACATCCGTACCATACCATTGGTCATTTCGGGCAGTATCAGGGTGATGCGCACCGATGAGGAAGGGCGGGAAATCCTGCTGTATTATATCAGGCCCGGCGAAAGTTGCATTATGTCTTTCCTCGGCGGGCTGCACCAAGAAGCGAGCATGATTCGCGCGGTGGCTGAGGAAGATTTGGAGATATACGTCATCCCGATAGACCAAGTGCAATTGCTGCTGCGGGAGAGTCCGGAATGGACCGACTATGTGTTCCGACTCTACCATAAACGCTTCGAAGAGTTGTTGGATGTTGTAGACGCCCTAGCATTCAAGCACATAGACGTACGCATCATGGACTATCTCGAAGAGAAGGCTGCTCTGGCGGGAAGCCGGGAACTCAACATCACGCATCAACATATTGCTGAAGACCTTGGTACCGCCCGCGTAGTGGTTTCACGCATTTTGAAACAAATGGAAACCAATGGGCTTGTCCAACTGGGTAGAAACAAAATTCTGCTTGTGTAACAAATGTAACCGTATGCACGTGTCGCGCATCCGACCTTTGTCTCGAAATCAAAAACAAAGGTTATGAAAAACAATATCGCAACTGCCGACAAAATCGTCAGGGTGCTGCTTGCAGCCCTGTTCGGTGCTTTATACTTCACCAAAATGGTCACTGGGGCCTTAGGGCTTGTGTTGGCCGTCGTTGGAGGTGTGTTCTTGGTAACGGCAGTTGCAGGATTCTGCCCCATTTATGCCCTGTTGGGTATTGGCTCCAAAAAGAAGGCACATTGATGAACCATCGCAACATAAAAAAGCACCTTCCGCACGTTGCGGGTGCGGTCTTGGGTGCTTTGGCCGGCTACCTGTACTGGAAATTCGCAGGATGCTCTTCAGGCACCTGCCCCATTACTTCGAAGCCCTTGAACAGTTCGCTTTATGGGGCTGCGGCAGGATGGATTTTGGGCTCGCTTTTTGAGAAAAAGCAGCACTTCGATACGCAGCGGCATCAATAAACATCAACCTTTCATTTACTTTTTATGGACATCATCAACATTATCGACGTACGGACCCCGGAAGAATTTTACAACGGCCATGCCGAAGGGGCGGTAAACATCCCGCTCAATGAATTGCCGAACCACTTGGACCACTTGAAATCGCTTAAGGGGCACCTCATTTTGTGTTGCGCCTCGGGGATGCGAAGCGGGTCGGCCTGCCAATACCTGTTTGAGAACGGCATTACCGACATATCGAACGGAGGCCCTTGGCAAAACGTACAAAACAGTTTGATCAACCAATAAAACCTACATCATGCTTGGACTATTCAAGAAATTGTTCGGCTCGACGCCGAAAGCCGATTTCGGTGCACTTATAACGGCGGGTGCGACCATTCTGGACGTGCGGACACCCGCAGAATATGCAGGTGGGCACCTTAAAGGCAGCATCAACATTCCTTTACAATCGCTAAAGGCCCAAATGTCTAAAATCAAAAAAGACAAACCCGTCATTACGGTATGTGCATCGGGTATGCGCAGCGCCTCGGCCCGCAGCCTGCTAATGGCTGATGGCTTCGCGGAAGTACACAACGGAGGAAGCTGGATGAGCCTCAAAAAGTTCGAATCATGAAATTCATCAAAACGTTTGCAGTTGCCGATTGGAGCCCCATGCGGATACTGAGGTTGGTTTTCGGGGTTTGGGCCTTGTACCAATCCATTCACGACCGCGAGCCCATCGTGGGACTGCTGGGTGCCTGGCTACTCTATCAAGGCATCACCAATACAGGCTGTTGTGGCACGGGTGCCTGCTACACCCCGTTTATTCGCCGGCGCCGCAAGCCCGGCCGCAATGGCGATGTTGAATTTGAAACAATAAACTAATCCACTTATGGAAAAGACTTTTGCTGAACTGATACAAGGCGAAACACCCGTACTTATAGACTTCTCGGCAACCTGGTGCGGCCCCTGCAAAATGATGGTGCCCGTGCTGAAACAGCTTAAAGACAACATAGGCGACGCCGCCACGATCATCAAAATAGATGTAGACAAGAACCCAGACCTCGCGCGTGCCTACGAGATATCGGGCGTACCTACCCTCATCCTGTTCCAACGGGGCAAAGTGCTGTGGCGGCAGTCGGGCGTTGTAGACGCAGCGTTTTTGAAAGGGGTGATTGCATCGAAACGGTTGAAATGATGCTGAAATACAAATAAGACGACAACATGAAATACATCATTATAGGTGCGGTTGCAGGCGGTGCAAGTGCGGCGGCCCGGTTGCGCCGAATGGACGAATCGGCGGAAATCGTGATCTTCGAAAAGGGAGACTACATATCATACGCCAACTGTGGTCTACCCTACTATATTGGGGACGTCATTACCGACCGAAACAAACTTTTCGTACAAACCGCAGCTTCATTTCATCGAAGATTTGCCATCGATGTACGGGTGACGACGGAGGTAACGGAAATAGACGCTGCGGCAAAAACGGTAACTGCCCGAAACCTACGCACTGGCCAAGTATTTCAAGAAGCCTACGACAAGCTCTTGCTGGCACCGGGAGCCCAACCGGTTCGCCCACCGCTGCGGGGCATCGAGCTTGACGGCATTTTCACCCTCCGCAATGTTTCGGATACCGACCATATCAAGGCATTTGCAGCGCAAAAGCAAAGTGGCCATGCAGTGATCGTGGGCGCGGGCTTCATAGGGCTCGAAATGGCAGAAAACCTCCACCGATTGGGCATGTCGGTGACCATTGTAGAAATGGGGAACCAGATTTTGGCTCCGCTAGACTTTCCAATGGCAGCCATGGTTCAGCAACACCTTCGCGCCAAGGGCATCCATTTGAAGTTGGGTATGGGTGTTTCCGGATTCAGCAAAACGGACGACGGCTTGAACGTACACCTGGCCTCGGGTATATCGATACCTGCAAACATAGTCATCCTTTCGATAGGCGTGCGACCGGACACCCGGCTTGCAGCTGCCGCCGGGCTTGAATTAGGGCCTGCACGGGGCATAAGTGTGAATGCTTTTTTACAAACATCCAACCCCGACATCTATGCCGTTGGCGATGCAGTGGAATTTGCCAATCCTATTACAGGGCACCCCACCAATACCTATCTGGCAGGCCCTGCCAACAAACAGGGGCGCATCAGCGCAGACAATATGGTGTTTGGCAATGTCAAAGAATACGGCGGTTCCATAAATACCGCCATTGTTCAGGTATTCGACCTCACTGTTGGCGTTGTAGGTATTGCAGCCAAGAATGCAGCCGCATTAGGCATTGCCCACGTCACGGCAATCACCCACAGTGGTTCGCACGCCGGCTATTATCCCAATGCGCAGCAACTTTCGATAAGCATCGTCTTCGACCCTACAAACAGGCGATTGATGGGTGCCCAAGTGGTGGGTAGAGACGGTGCAGACAAACGACTGGACGTCTTGGCAATGGTCATCAGGAACAAGGGCACCATAGATGACCTCGCGGCATTCGAACATGCGTATGCACCGCCTTATTCGTCGGCAAAGGACCCCGTAAATATGGCGGGATTTGTAGCCGAAAATATGCTTGCCGGACTACTGCATGTGGTGCCTTGGGACATTACGGCCGGAATAACGGCAGACGATATGCTGATAGATGTGCGCAATCCCGAGGAATTCGCAACCGGATCCATTCCCGGCGCTGTAAATATTCCGGTAGATGACCTTAGGCAAAACCTCAAACATCTACCCATGGATAAAAGGTTGATTATTTTTTGCCAAGTGGGATTGCGCGGCTATTTGGCCCAAAGGATACTTGTGCAGCATGGCTTCAAGTCTGTACACAACATCTCCGGCGGCTACACCGTGTGGCAGGCATGCGAGGCCGAAACTTCCCTCTTGGCTAGTTAACGATGGCTTTCTGCTTCCGGATGGCGGCGGAGAGGACAGCGGCGCCAACAAGGAAAAAGCCGATGAGGGCGATGATGGCGGAGCGCATATCCAATATACTGTCTATAACGCCAAAGGACACCATTCCGATGACGATGGCCACTTTCTCGGTCACATCGTAAAAGCTGAAAAATGAGGCGGTGTCGTGGGTCTCGGGCATGAGTTTGGAATAAGTGGAGCGGCTCAACGACTGTATGCCCCCCATGATGAGGCCCACCACACACGCAATGCCGTAAAACTGCATGGCGGTATGCGTGAAGAAGGCCGCAATGCAGGCGCCTATCCAAATCATCACGACAAACAACAACACCTGTAGGTTGCCGAAGCGCTCGGAGAGCTTGGCCATGATGTAGGCACCTGCAATGGCAACGAGTTGGATGATGAGGATGGTTGCTATGAGTTGGGTGGTCTCCAAATGCAATTCCTTACTGCCGAACAGGGTGGCGGCGAGCATTACGGTTTGGACGCCCATACTGTAAAAGAAAAATGCACCGAGGTAGGTTTTGAGCACGGGTAAAGATTTCACCTGCTTAAACACCTTGGCCAATTCGTGAAAGCCATTCACAATGAGGCTGTGCTCCGGATGGCGGTTGGAGGGCACGCCCTTGGGCAACTTGGCAAAGGTGATTTGCGACCAGCCCATCCACCAAATACCCACCAGCAGGAAAGACAGCCGGGGTGGAAAGCTGGAATCGGCAATGCCGAACCACTCGGGCTTGAGAACGAACACGAAGCAGATGATTTGCAGCAATACGCTGCCCACATAGCCATAGGCAAACCCTTGAGCGCTTACTTTATCGCGTTCATGTTCATAGGCAATCTCCGGCAGGTAGGCGTTGTAGAACACCAAGCTTCCACAGTATCCAAGTGCGGCCAGGGTGGAGCAGATGATGCCCAACTCCAAGGTACTGCCCTTGAAGAAATAGAGCCCGCAACAGGCGGCCGAGCCAATGTAGCAGAACAACTGCATATACCTCTTCTTGTTGCCCTTGTAGTCGGCCATAGACGACAAGATGGGCGACAGTATGGCAATGATGAGGTAGGCTGTACTGATGGAATAGTCGAACAGCGAGCTGTTTTTGAAAACATGGCCGAAGAAGGACACCTTGTCGTTGCTCACGTTGCCGCTACTGTCGCGCACAGTAGTGATGGCATCGTAGTATGCCGGGAAAATAGTGGAGGTGATCACCAAGTTATAGGCCGAATTGGCCCAATCATACATAGACCATGCACGGTGAATGGATTTCGACGAGGTAATTGCGGCAGCATTTTCCATGATTCAAAGTAAATGAATTTATTACACCCGTGCGTAAATAATGGGCATCAATCTTATGGTCCAACGGTCGGCTTTCGGGAAAAAGTCGAAAACAAGTCGTTCCGGGCCCTAAATTATTTGTGATTTAGATTCCGAGTTTTTAACTTTGACGTTAACATTAACTTCGACGCAACCTAATTCGAACGGATCCATATCCCGAAGCGTGCCGCGTTAAAAACCAAATTCGTATGGAGCAACAGGAGGAAACTGCAAAATCATTTCGTTTTCAGCGAGTTATGGTGGTAGATGATTCTGCACCCGACAGGTTTATAGCCCGCAAGCTGTTGGGTAGGAACCAGATAGCGGCGGAAGTCACCCCCATGGAATCGGGGGTTGACGCTTTAGCCTATATCAGGGCATTGGCCGGCGACCTTACGAAATTGCCACAAGTGATCTTTCTCGACATCCGGATGCCCATTATGGACGGCTTCGAATTTTTGGAGCAATTTGAAGCCCTGCCTGAGGCAAATCGGGCCGGTATCACCATATTTATGCTCACCTCATCGGCATATGTGGAAGACCGTAAGCGGGCCGAACTTTACAAATCGGTAAAAGGCTTCATCATCAAGCCCCTCACCGAAAAAACGCTCACTGATTTTCTGAACAAGTAGGGCCTTCCCGGCCCTATTCTCGCTGAACATTTTGCCGCACACGGTCTAACTGACCTGCTTTGCATGTGCAACAACATACCAATGCCGGCTGCGAGTTGTTATAAAGTTCGGGTTTGAGGAGCTAGTGCCTACCGCATCCAACCCTTACGCCCCCGCCCGCATTGAATAACGACGCAGTAGGTGGGGTAGGTAGAAAGGATTGCGCTACATCAATTGGGATGCACTACCCGTTTTGCCCACAAAAAAAGCCGCCCCAATACGGAGCGGCCCAATTGTGTGGAAGTCGATTCATTAATGGTGGTGGTGTGCATCGTGTGCACTGCCCATCTTGAAGAATTCCGATTCTGAAATGCCTTTCTCCACAATCTCGAAGTCCGGCTCTATGGCATGGAACAAACGGGTGGCGAGCATCCTGAAGTAGGTCTCGTTCATGGCCTTCTCATCTTTTTCAATTTTCGCCTTGTAGCTCTCCAGCCATGGCGCATCTTCAATGTCGGTGATGCCGAAGTAGCGCAATACGCCCGTCATGATTTCCGCAATCACCTCGTCACGAGTCACATACACATTATGCTTCACCATTAACTTGTCGGAGATGAGCTGCCAACGCAATTGGTGCTCGAAGCCGGGATATTCCTGTTCCACCTGTTCGGGTGTTTTGTTGTTGTCCTTTCCTTCGCGCAAATAACGCTTCAAGAACGTTGTGGGCAACTCAATGGGGGTGGTATGCACCAGCATTTCGAATATTTCGTCGTGCATCCTTTCGCGGGCTATGCGGGCAAATTCGCGTTCCAGTTCCTCTGCGAGCATCGTGCGCAGTTCTTCTTCCGTTTGCACATTCCTTCCGGGGTATACCTTTTCGAACAGTTCGGCATTCATGGTAGCCAGAATCAACGTCACCGACTTTTCAATCACCATCCGGTAATGGGTGGCTGTGTCGGCATTTTCTGTCTTCAAGATATTCTTCACCAGCGACTCCAAATCGGCACCCGAGCACAATGATTCGGGGTGGAATATGACTTCATCAGCATTCTTTTTGCCTTGCAGCAGGGCCTTCAAAGGCTCGGGAACGTTGGCAATCAATTGGTCGTTTTCGACAGCCACTGACTCGTCGGCATGGTTGCCGTCGGCGTCGCAAGGCTGAATGGTGTAGTATACTTTATGGGTATCGGCGCCAATGGCTTCTTCAGCTTGCTCGGTACCGTATTGTTTGCAGATACGCTCAATTTCGTCGTTCACCAATTTCTCGTCTACAGCTATCTTGTAGCGCGTAATGGTTGCACGGTTGTCTACGGCGGGAATCGGGAATTCGGGCTTCAATCCGATTTCGAAATTGAATTCGTAAGTTTCGGGGGCGCTCATATTGAAATTCAGCCTTTGGTTGCCCAGCACCATAGGTTCTGCAAAAATCGACACCTTGGCTGCCTTCAAGAAATCTTCCAATTCCTTGCCCGCCATGCGGATGATCTCGTCGGTGAACAACGACTGGCCATACATTTTGCGCACCATTCCTGCGGGAACCATGCCCTTCCGGAACCCAGGTATATTGGCCTTTTTAGCGTATTCCTTCAGGTTTTTTTCGAATGCAGGCAGGTAATCCTGCTTTTCCAATTTCACGATGACCTTGTCGTGGAGGGTGCCGATATTTTCGCGAGTAACCGTCGCCATGTTGATAGATTGTTTTTAATAAAAAAAACAGCCGCACAAGAAAGGTGTACCGGCTGAAAATGAAATTTGAGCCGGCAAAGATACTGTTTGGCGGCTTTATTTTTACCCGAGACAAATATTTTTAGTACGAAGGCGAGAAAAGGTGGGCGACCCGTTGGGTATTATTCGATTTATGGAAAATAAACATGGCAATCCAAACGTTATTTCCCAATACCTTTGTAGGCTCACAATTTGCACCCACTGCGCCCAATAACGAAGTCAATCCATTCCTTACGCCACCTCCTTGGCAACCCCTACCTGTTTTGGGCGGGCTTGTGGATGTTGGTTTTCGGCCTGTATCTTCCCGCAGCGAAAGCAGGCTTCGTAGCCGACTTCACGGGCTGGCTCGAGGAGGTGAGGCGATGCTCGTTCCTTGATTTCGTAAACCGAACGGGTTTCCACGGCCGTAGCCTTTACCAATTTACACAAGCCTGCACTTGGCTGATTTACCAAGCATTAGGAGTGAATGCATGGGGTTGGCACTTGGTGTTCATCACCCTGCATGTCATGAACTGTGCATTGGTGTATAGGCTTCTCCAACACCTTTTGCGCTTCTTTGGGGTTCAAGGGTCAAAGTCCCTGCCCTATATGGGGCTCGTCTTGTGGTCCATCTCCCCCTACTTGTCCGAGACCATCGTTTGGGAGCCGTCGTTCCACTACTTATTGGGGTTGTTGTTGTTGCTTTCGGTATTGAATTGCGTTGGTCGGTATGTCTCGACGGGCAAAAACAGGTACATGTTGTTGGGAGGCATCATTTACTTGTTTTCGTGTTTCTCCATCGAGATTTTCTACATCACGCCATGGTTGGTCTTGGCGTGGGTGGTAGTGGGCGGACCTATGTTTGCAAGGCCCGGCACTTCCCGGCGCATCATGCTTGGTTTTTTTGTGCCGCAGGTGCTGATGTTCGTAGGGCACTTGCTGCTGTATCGCGCGGTGTATGGCGGCTGGGTGGCCCATATTGCCGACGACGTAGCCAAGGATGCCCTCTTTTCGGGTATGGGCAAACCTATCAAATACCTGCTCAATTTGGCTTTTTTGGCTAGGTTCCTACCCGAGCATATCCGCTTCAAAGTGTATGCCTTTTGCGACAATGGCATCGTCATAGCCGTATGTTATGGGCTGCTCGCGGCCATGGCATTTGGACTGGTGAGACGTATGCGCCATTTGGCCAACCCTACAAGGCTTGCCCTCTTGCTTGGCTTGTGGACGCTGTTTTGCTTGGCGCTGCTCGTGCCGCTTTGGTTTGATCGAGACCTTTATGTCGTTTACGACCGCTACGTATATTTCGCGGCCGCATTTTTCTACCCTTTACTGGCCTTGGGGCTGGCATCATGCCCCAAAAAAATACGGTGCCTCGTGTTGGTGGTGTTTATTGGAGTCAACCTGCGGTTTACGGTTTTGGTGAGCCGGTACTGGGGCAAGTCGGAGCGGGTGGTTGCCGGCCTTTTGGACAGCCTGCCACCCGACGATGGACGCATTGTGCTCCTACTCAACCTGCCCCAATGCCTCAACGGTGTGCCCATGATTGGTGCTGAAAACGAAGGCGAGTTTAAATTGATGCACGACCTACTGCGGCCTCGGTCGAAGTCGGGAAAGGTTTACGACGTATTGGCCTACAACATGATGACTCCGCAGGACGGGGCGCACGTAAAAGTGCTGAACGATAGCACCTTGGTGGTGACTTTGAACCAGTGGGGAAGCTGGTGGTGGTTTGCGGGCCGTGGGGCGGTAGCCTATGAAAATGACTGCTACAAAGTGGAATTGCTGGAACATGGCGATACCGGCGGGGCCTACATACTTACCCTCAAACGGCCGTCGGAGCAGTTTGAAGTGCTTTTTCAGGAAGGGGCGGCATGGAAAGAGGTTTGTTTCGGATGGGAATTTGAGCAGTATTGATGAAAGTGTCGCTGCCGTAAAGGCAGCCGAGGATTGGTATAAAATCCGTTCCGAAAAATAAAGTTACTCTATTATTTCGTTTCAAAATTCTATATTGCAGTCTGATTATCGGGTGCATTTACATGCCTCTCCGTGCTCCGGCAAAAAGGCCAAATTGGAGTATGACCTGCATCACCGGCCCCGTTGACCGCCGTCATCGACCAGACTTTGAAAAACAAATTCTTTTACATCTCAATATCATACTTAAAAAATTAAACTATGGCGATTAAAATCACGGAAGATTGTATCAATTGCGGTGCCTGTGAACCCGAATGCCCCAATGGCGCGATATATGCCGGCGGAGACGAATGGCGTTTCTCGGACAAAACCACAGTAAAAGGGGCATTTACGTCCAAAAGCGGAATCACGGGTGACGGCGACGATGGCCACGAAGCCATATCGGGCGATTTCTACTACATCGTGACCGACAAATGCACGGAGTGTGTAGGCTTCCACGACGAACCCCAGTGCGCTTCGGTTTGTCCGGTAGACTGCTGCCTCCACGACGAAGACAACGTTGAAACCAAGGACGAACTGATTGGGAAGAAGGAAATGCTTCATGCATAGTGGCGAGTTGCTTTAACCATACACAAACAATTATGGAACAAACATTGGATAACAAAGTGGGCAGCAATGCCCAATTGATTGATGCCGAAAGCATCGTCATCCGTTTCTCGGGAGACTCCGGCGACGGTATGCAGCTTACGGGAATGCAGTTTACAGATACGGCGGCACTGTTGGGCAACGACCTTGCCACATTCCCAGATTATCCCGCCGAGATTCGCGCCCCTGTGGGCACAACGGCCGGCGTGTCGGGCTTCCAAGTACACTTCGGCAGCCGCGAAATATACACTCCAGGCGACCAATTCGACGTATTGGTAGCCATGAACTCGGCCGCATTGAAGGTTGACCTTCCCCGCCTGAAAAAAGGTGGCGTCATCATCACCAACATTGCCGGCTTCGATAAAAAGAACCTCAACCTCGCCGGATACCCCGATGGCGTGAACCCCCTCAACGACGGCTCCCTCGAAAACTACATCGTCCACAAACTGGACGTTACCAAGCTCACCAAGGAATGCCTTTCCGACTCCGGCCTCGGCATGAAGGAAATAGAGCGCTCCAAGAACATGTTCGTTCTCGGCCTCCTCTTTTGGATGTTCGATGAAACCATGGAGTATACCATCACCTTCATCAACGAAAAATTCGGTAAGAAACCCGAAATAGCCGCTGCCAACATCAAAGCACTGAAGGCCGGTTGGAACTTCGGCGACCATACCGAAATCTTCACCACCCGCTACAAAGTATCTGCCGCATCGTTGCCTAAGGGCGAATACCGTAACATTACCGGTAACCATGCCACGGCAATCGGGCTCGTTGCCGCCTCGGAAATGACGCAACTGCCGCTGTTCTTGGGCTCATACCCCATCACGCCGGCATCCGACATCCTGCACGACCTGTCTAAATACAAAACCAGCAATGTGCGCACCTTCCAAGCTGAGGACGAAATCGCCGCGATATGCGGTGCCATCGGCGCATCTTACACGGGTAGCTTGGGCGTAACCACTACGTCGGGTCCGGGTATGGCATTGAAGACCGAAGCCATAGGCTTGGCCACCATGCTTGAAATTCCGCTGGTCATCATCGACGTTCAACGCGGCGGCCCCTCAACGGGCCTCCCCACCAAGACCGAACAAAGCGACTTGCTCATGGCCATGTACAGCCGCCACGGCGAATCGCCCTTGCCGGTCATCGCGGCTTCCTCACCATCAGACTGTTTCCAAACGGTGTACGAAGCCTGCCGCATCGCGATAGAGCACATGACTCCGGTCATCTTCCTCAGCGATGGCTACATAGCCAACGGCTCCGAGCCTTGGCGCTTCCCTGTAGCTGCCGACCTCCCCAAAATCAATGTATCGTTCCTCACCGAAGCCAACGGCCCCGACGGCTCCTTGCTCCCCTACAAGCGCAACGACCTGTTGGTGCGTCCATGGATCAAGCCCGGCACCGAAGGACTGATGCACCGCATTGGCGGTTTGGAAAAGCAGAACGAAACCGGGAACGTGTCTTACGATGCCAAGAACCACGAAATCATGACCCATTTGAGGGCCGAGAAAGTGGAGAAAATAGCAGAAACCATTCCACCCATCACCGTTGACTCCGGTAAAGACTCGGGCAAGTTGTTGGTATTGGGTTGGGGTTCCACGGCAGGGGCCATCAAAACGGCCGTGCGCGAGTGCATTGGGCTGGGCTACGACGTATCGCACGTGCATTTGCGCCACATCAACCCGTTCCCCAAGAATCTGGGCGAAGTGCTGGGCAAATTCGATACTGTGCTGATTCCCGAAATGAACACCGGCCAGTTGTTGAAACTCATCCGTGCCAAGTACCTGATTCCCGCCATCGGCCTCTCCAAAGTACAAGGCCAACCGTACACCACTATCGAACTGAAAGAAAAAATTCTCGAAATACTTAAATAGCTAACGATATGACTACTGCGGCAGATCAATCTATGCCCAAACTTACGGCCAAGGATTTCGCCTCCACTCAGGAAGTGAAATGGTGTCCCGGGTGCGGCGACTATTCCATATTGAAACAGGTTCAAACGGTATTCCCCGATTTGGGCATCCCCAAAGAAGATATCGTATTCATCTCCGGTATCGGCTGTGCGGCCCGCTTCACCTACTACATGGACACCTATGGTATGCACAGCATACACGGGCGGGCGGCAGCCATTGCATCGGGCGTGAAGATTTCCAACCCCGAGCTCAGCGTATGGCTGGTATCGGGCGATGGCGACGCCTTCTCCATTGGCGGCAACCACTTCATCCACCTCATGCGCAAAAACTTCGACATGAATTATCTGGTGTTCAACAACCAGATATACGGTCTCACGAAGGGGCAGTACTCCCCCACGTCGGAGAAAGGCAAGGTGGCCAAGTCTACCCCCTTCGGCTCGGTTGAAGAACCCTTCAACCCGACCGAACTTGCATTGGGTGCAAAGTCGAGCTTTGTGGCACGCACCATGGATCGCGACCCCAAGCATCTGCAAGCCATGCTGAAACGCGCCCACGAACACAAGGGCACGTCCTTCGTGGAAATCTACCAAAACTGTGCCGTGTTCAACGACGGCGCCTTCTTCTCGTTCTCCGACAAAGAGACCAAGAAAGAAACGGCCATCTTCCTGGAGCACGGCAAGCCCTTGATTTTCGGCGACAACAACGATAAAGGCATCCGGCTAGACGGCTTGAAGCCCGTCATTGTAGACCTCAACACCAGCGGTCTCTCCGCCAATGATATGTGGATTCACGACGAGAAAGACAAAACCAAGGCGCACATTATCGGCAGTTTCTTCGATAGTGCGTTTGAAGGCGGCCACTTCCCCCGTCCGTTCGGCGTCATCTACACCGAAGACCGCCCTACTTTCGAAGACGGCCTGCACAACCAAATCCAAGAACTGATAGCCCGCAAAGGCAAGCCCGCCCTCGACAAAATCCTGTCGGGCGACAAGACTTGGACGATTCTGTAAGGCTTTAGACTATTTCATGACCGATGGGCATCCTGCGAGGGATGCCCATCGGTGTTTGGAGTGGGGCCAACTTTGAATTCGAAAAACGCAGTTTATACCACTGTCGCCGACCCACACATAGCATCTAGCAAATAGGTATCAATTATGCCGCTAAAGTTCATTACTTTTAGCATGAGTAGAGGCTGGATCAAGGCCAAGTTCTAATTTGAAGCACTTTGGCATCGGGAAACCCAATGGCCCTCCACCTCGACAGCACAGAAAATCCCAAAGGGCTTATGAACAAAACATCCTTTTTCAAGACGATTCTGCCATGGGTAGTAGTGTGTGCTTTGGTGGAATTTGCTATCGTGGTGGCTGCCACCTTGACCAACCACATTATGTGGACGTCTTTATGCTTTATCACCACAATGGGTTTGATGCTCTACTTCACCCGTCGGCTCAAAAAGCGAACGCAGGGCACCTTGAAGTTTGGATCAATTCTGGCTAAGGTACTAGTAGCTGTTGTGCTCGTGGGCGTGGTGTCCACGTTCGACTGGTACCTGACGCGACACTATGGGTTTCCCGATCGCTTCGAGAAATTCCAGGCCGAACAGATAGCACAATCGTCGGAGCGACTGAGGGCAATGGGAATGACTCAAGAACAGTTGGACCTTCAAATTTCCAAACTGCAAAAAACCAATTCCAGCATCATAGCGCAAACCGTTTACCCCATCATCAGCTATAGTATGCTTGGACTGATTGCCGGGTTGATAGCGGGAGCTGCCTTTAGGCGGGAAGAGTAGCAGGTGTCAGCGCATTGCCGCCTATGAAACCGCCGTTTCATACCTGACGTCGCAAAAAACCATAATTTAGTGGTGAAATTTTCGACGCCATGCCTACTTTGACCATTACGAGGACCAAGAGTTTCCTGGGAGCCAAGCGGCCCTTCAAGGTATTGGCAGACGGTAAAGAAATAGGTCGCGTAGCCAATGGCTCGACCATTGTGGTTGAAGTGCCCGAAGGCATTTGCACCATTTCTTCGAAACAGGACTTTTTCAATACCTCAGACAGTCTGCAACTGAATTTGGGGGCTAACGACAAAATCGGCATCATCATGAAGTACCGGCATGGCAACATGGTGTTCGTCGGGCTCATCCTAATC
>CAIVHI010000216.1 GCA_903905685.1 uncultured Bacteroidota bacterium
TAGCGCGTGGAGGGGGCAATACGGTCGGGGTAGAACTGCGCCTCGTCGGAAAATGCCAGAATGGGCTGTACTGCATCCTCGCCCGACACCATGACGAACCCGGCAGCTGTGTTGTAAACATAAAAATCGGCATCTCCGGCCGCGGTAGCCGCAGTGTATATCAGGCTCATGTCTTTGGCCTCGTTCAGCCCCCCCGATACTTTACCCTTCATAAAGTTGAACCCGATGTTTCGGGCTTGGCTTTCGGCCACACCCTTGGCGTAGCAAGCATTGTTTGCCTGTGCGATGATCAGAATCGACCCCAAGCATAGTTTCAAAAGCTTCATTTGCGTTATTGTATGATGATTGTTTACTTATTTGTTCACGTTAGCCGAATGCTTTCCAATTGCCCCAAAGCCTTCCATTATTCAACTATTGTTTTGATTACACCCGTGCCGTGGGTGGATGAGATGCGTGCATAATATAGCCCATGTTGTAGAGATTGCGGGAAAAACTGCTTGGAGTTTCTGCCCGCGGCCACCAGCCAAGGACTGCTGAAGCACCGCCTGCCGGTGGCATCAAACAGTTCTACTTGCAACTGCTCGTCCATGCTTCCCGAAAACTCGATGGTAAATGAACCCTTGTTGGGGTTGGGATAAAGCACGCAGTTCAACGGATCGGGCTGCTCGGCTGCCGCAGCCAATACGCCGGCCAAATGTCTGACTGCACCGTAAGCGTTGATTTTGCCGTGCCCCCAAGTAGTGGTACCCGCAGTAGGCAGCACACCGGTATAAACATCTTTTATCGCAGTAGCGGCAATGATGGCCTTCACGGAGTCTGGCGTGAGGGTAGAATCCGTTTGCAACATCATGCCCACTATGCCTGATACGCACGGCGATGCCATGGAAGTGCCGGCAAGAATGGCATAGCGGTAAATGCGTGGCCCCAAAGTATCGGCACCAACAACACCTATATAATTGGTTCCACCACTATTGTAGGACGTGTCATAAGAATTTACGGACGAAGAGACTCCGAAGCCTGGAGCGGTGATATCTGGTTTGATTCGATTGTCTGCCGTGGGTCCGAAGCTGGAGAATGGCGCAATGCGGCCGTGCAATGCACCCGGATAATAGAGCGCCGCACCGTTGATGTTGGTGAAGCTCACCTTGGAAGTATAGGCGCCAACGGTAACGGCCGAGCGGGTGCAGCCAATGTCGGAAACCGTCATCTTGGCATCGCCCGACACAGCCCATGGGCGACCTAAAGCCTTCAAGTATCCATAATACCCTTCGGGGGGCATCACGTAGCCCTCCCACATGTCTACAATCCCCGAGGTTGCAGTGGTGGTGAGGCAGATATCGTTGTGCGTTTTGCTGTAAAATTTGAGGAAGGCATGCGGCTTGCCATTGTATTCGGTGTCAATCATGGCCATGGTGACAAAACAGGTGTCTCCGTTGGAGCCTATGAGTTGAAATTCGCGGGTGGTGTCGCTAAGGCAAATCGCACCGGTGGAATCTATGACGGTCGTCGTATCATACAGTTTCACATTGAGGCAGAAGGTTTTACCCGTATCACCCCAAACGTCTACCCAAGTGATTTGGTTGTTGCTGTCCAGATAGGGAGAGAAGGTGACGAAGGTACTGACGGACGATGCGGTATCGGAAAACGCCTTCCGTAGGTGGACGGTGTCTTCCCCATTGTTGCCTGCCGCACAAACAAAAATCTTGCCCGTGCCCGTTAGGGCATCGCAGGCTTCGCTAAAAAGGGAGTTTCCGTCGTGTGGGCCCAAGCTCGAACCCCAACTCAGGTTTACGACGCATGGCTTGCCCACAGCAGTTGCATAATTGAAGATGTAGTTCAAACCATCTATAATGTCGGTTTCGCCCGCAGTCACCCATTCCCCGGGAGCGGGCATAATGCCCACCAACACGATATCGCTTTCATAGGCCATGCCCCGGTACTTGGCATTGTTGGTACTGCTGCCATAGCCCGAACCTGCGGCTATCCCGGTAACGTGTGTGCCGTGAGAGAGTATTGCCGTATCGTAACCGCGATAACGCATGGCATTGGAGTCGGTAAACTCCTTACCATAGGAGAAACCCGCCGGCGGCGTTCCGGATATTTTTTGCGCCCATACGCGCTTGATACGGTATCGGTTATCGGTGGTATCATACATGGTAGGGTGATTGAAGTCGAACCCCGCATCTATCACCCCCACTACCACATTGCGGCCCGTTACTGTTTGTGGCAGCAAAATGCCCTTTTGGGCAGAGTCCGCCCGTGTTTCCTTACGGGCAGAATCGAGCAAGGGAATGACAGGCATGTCGAAACCGATATAGCCCACACCTCGAAGGCTGCCAAGCGCGGGCAGCAGGTCGAGCGGCACTTGTACGGTCCATACCTTCCCCGCACGCGTCCCAATGCGGATGCCTTGGGATGCCAATGCGTCCGCATCCACACCGTCATTTACTTTAAAAAATGCACTTATGTATGGCTTGCCTTCTATCTGCTTGTAGTTATATCCCGGCAGGTGCGCCGATTTGTCTTTCAGCCGGGCATACTCTTTCATAAATTTCGCGGTGTAGGCCGAGTACTTGGGCCCTGCCCCCTGTGCCTGCAACCCCAAACCCGCAAAACACGCCACAACCAATATGAAAATGGACTTCCTCATAAAGTTTCAAATGTACTGACAACTTTTGAAGTGGTAAAATATGCAAAAGCGATGTTTAAATTATTGTTTGGGGCCTAAAATCGGCATCCAGCCGCTCCATTTCAGTACCTCTTTCATTTTCAAGCCGTTTGCAAGGTCTTCAGGTTTCTGGGGAATGCCGACGCGGGCATTCGGCAAGCGGGCACTCGTTGATTTCAAAAGTTGAGGATGCAGGAATTTGGCCGTGACACTTTCATTGTTCCCGATTCGAGTTTTGGTGCCGGCATTTTGGCGAATGCCTGTGCATGGGTAGAGGAATGGGTGCGGCTACGGTTTTCACAGCCTTCCTTTGCGGCGCCGTTGAGTCAAGTCGGCCGGTGGGCTCCTCATTGGCAAAGGGTCAGGCGGGGGCACCTTGGGTTTGGCGCGTAGCCCATAAGCTGCGCAAACCGGGAGCGTAGATTCTACAGCAAGAAAAAAGCGGATTGACTTCGCGTTTTTCTCGAGACGCGCGAAACCGGTGCCCGCTGCAGGCGTTGAAACACTGCCTGAGGGAGAAGGCCAGGCAGGTAAGGGAGCAAAAAACGAGTTGATAGAAACCCGTGGGAGGGCGGAAGAATCGACAACAGACCCGTCCCCGGCCGGCAAATCAGTGACCGAAACCGCTATAGTCAGCCCAATCACCTTGCCGCCACTGTCCCATTCTGCAAGTCGTTGAGATACCGGTAGAGGCCGCCTTCTATTTGGATGAGCTCGTCGTGGGTGCCGGTTTCGCGGATGCGGCCGTCTTCCAGCA
>CAIVHI010000217.1 GCA_903905685.1 uncultured Bacteroidota bacterium
GTTGGGGCTGAACGCTGTTGGGAAGGAAACCAGGCAGCAAGACTCAACATTGAAGTAGACGCTATCATAACCCGTGCAACCATACTGGTCGGCAACACTAAGGTTGATGTAGCCGGGTATTTCAACCCTACCCCAAATTTCACCACTATTGTTGTTGTGGAAGAAATGCTCGGGAGACCAATGGAACTTGAATGCGGAACTGTCGCCGGCACTTGCACGGAACAATACGCTATCCTCGGCACATACAACACCACCGTTACCACCGTTAAACGATGCGTCGGGGCGATCACGAACCAATACGGTATCGTAAGTTTGAAGACCTCTACAACCTTCAATGGTAACGGGTATCACTTCCACATTCTTTACACCACCATCATGCCAGCATACACTGTACGGTCCGCCGGTGTTCGAACTGCCGGTTACCACATAGTCGTTAGGTCCAAAGTCGTAGTCCCAAATAAATGCATAGGCGCTGTCGCTACGGTCACGCAATGCCAGCACTACCGTATCACCGGCACAAGCAATAGGTTGGCCGTAGAAATGCGCTGTTGGCATAGGTACCACGTCCACATTTATACGTGTCTTCGATCCACATGAAATATTCCAGTTGTGGTCTATAACCAAGAGCGATACGGAATCGAAATGTACGGAATCGAATTGCACTATCAACGAACCCGAGTCAAGCGAACCACCGCGGATAAAGGTACCGCTTGGCAACGTCCAACGGTAGGAAATACCCGCATAGGCCATACCATCGTATGCGATAATCAGCGTACTGTCTTGACAAACGAACGTATTGGACGTTACGATGTTGAATACAGGAGAATCTAACGTGTTCACGGTTACAGGCGACAAATAACTTCTGCAACCATGGTCGTCAACCTGACGCACATACCACATTTGTGGAGATACGTATTGCGTAGTTGGCACCACAGGAGCACTGATAACCGCAGTACCCGTCGAGTTGGTATACCACACCAAGTGGTCGGGTACTCCCGTAGAACTATCCAGAGCGCTATCGGCACGAACAGGAATCGGAGCGCTGAATTGGCAAAATGCCGTATCGTAAGTTTTTGGAGGATTAGGATACGGATAAATCTTCACCCTCAAGGTATCAGGCAGCGATGGACAAACCGTTGTGCCGGTAGTAATTGTAGCCACGACAGTATACACGCCGTCATTGGTACCCAAAATGGCGGGAGAAATGGAAGGAGACGCACCCAAAGAAGCGAAACCTGCAGGGCCACTCCAATGATAAACGGCACCAGTGCCACTTGCAGATGCATTCAAGTTGATGGTTCCAATGTCCACACCCGTATTGCAAGGGGTGTTTGATGAAAGCACGGGACGTCCGGGAGTTGGGTCAACAACAACTACGGTCGATGCCGTATTATGGCACGTTGACGAATCCACGGTGACTAACAGGGTGTAAGTACCGCTATTGGACGTTTGTGCATTCGCAATCGTTGGACTGTCAACCGAAGAAGCGAATCCGAGCGGACCTGACCATTGGTAATGCATAGGGACCAGCAAACCATCGCTACCATATATGTGCAACACACTGTCGGCACAAATCGGAGTATTGTTGGTAACCACAGGAGGAGGAGGCGTTGAGTCAACCACCACTTTGAAAGAATCGCGAAGACCTTCGCAGATACCCTCAATTTGGCTTGCATACACAATCACGGTATGTGCATAAGAAGTATTGATTACGGGAGGAGTTGTAGACCCTACACCACCAACAGAATCGGGATACCACTCGGCCGAAGCACCCGGCTGCAACGTGATGCCGAACGGAACAAATGGGTCACCGGTACAATAGTGATGCAGACCGGTAATGGTAGGAGGCACAATTGGGGGGATAATGGTAGCATATGTACCACCTGTATCCCAACAGCCAAACGTATCGGTAACCCTAACGCTATACCAGCCCACATCATAGAGATTGTAGGGTACACGTATGGCATGAGGCACACCGGCGGTGTATGCACCCGGCCCACCCCAAGCATAGGTATAGTAGCCTATGCTTGGACTCGCATAAAGCTTTAGGGTATCAAGCGTGCCAAAACTCGAGCACAACGAATCACCATTGTTGGTAACCGCGAATATCGGCTTGGGATGGATGATGACCCTGATTGTTGCAGTATCATTACCCGACGAATTATGCCTGATTACACGGTAAGTTCCGGTATCAATGTATTCAGCAGGATAAATGGACGGGTTTTGCAATGTGCTCGTGAAACCGCCCGTACCGGTAATTTGCGTCCACGAATAGGTCGCACCAACGGACCCTGCCGAGTCACTATGGCAGACCAAATGGATACTGTCGCCCTGACAAGGATAATTCACGGTTGCATATATACTGTTGCAGGTCTTGATGGTCAAGTACATCGTACGTTTGCCGCCGGGAGTACAGGTATGGCCTGGTAAGCTGTCCGTACCGGTGATGGTATAGGTAATTTCACCGGGAACCAACAACAAATTGATGGTAACTGAAGTTCCTGAAGTTGCAGAAAGGCCTGTTGAAGGACCCCATGTCCAAGTACTCCAAGTCCAAACACCAGTTGTAGCTCCACCAAGATTCACATTAACAGAGGTCATTCCGGGGTGCGCGCAAGCATCAAAGGTGTCGTAGGTCGCGCCAGGAGCGGTAGGTGGGTTGATGACGGAATCGTTTACAACAAGGTGTGGCTCGGGGAATGCGCTATCTATACCCGCATCTGTGTTCAGGAAGGTGTAAGCGTACGAAATGTAATCGCTATCGTGAGGCGCAATAGAACAAATATAGTATACTAAACCTATGGCGATATCGCCGTTGTCGGAACCGTGGAGGGTATAAAAAGGAGCGATACTTGCCGTACCGGTATAAACAGTGCTCAAATCGGTAACATAATAGGTAATGGGCCAATCGGAGTAAATCAAGGCTTTTGCACGTTGGTCTTTAGTACCCAAGCCCAAGTAGGCATTGGTGTATACCGTGCCCATCGCTTTCACCATCACTCGGTGATCGACGTCATTCTGATAGGGAATGGAATTGTTGGTAGAAAACGAACCGCCGTCAGCCTCATCATTGTCGGGGTCGCAAGTACGCATGAAATAAATGTTGTTCAAGGCTGTAGCACCCGTATTGTACATCTTGGTTGTCACCACCACCCACGAAGCATTGGTATCTACGCGGGTTTCGGTTTTCAACGACAATTGGCCACCGGGACCGCAGGTACCGGCCCAATTTCCGAGAATCGTTCCCCCTGCATTGCTGTAGGAAACGTTCGACCCTGTGAGCGTACCCGTGCCGCTAATGCCGCCCGTACCCTGACAGGCCCAGTTCAATTGGGCAGGCCCACCCACTTGGATGGCCCATCCTTCAAATGGGGAACCCGGATAGGTATAGTCGCCCATAAAAGCAGGTGCACCCACGGTCCAACCATCGTGGTTGATGTCGTAAACCTCGGCCAAATTGGTGCTGAATCCGCCGGAACCATCTTTGGGATGGTACCCGGCAGGTGCTCCACTTGTAGCACCAAAGGCGCCATAAGTCGTCTGCCCAATTTCCAAATA
>CAIVHI010000218.1 GCA_903905685.1 uncultured Bacteroidota bacterium
AGGATATTTTCCAAAATGTCCCAAACCACGGCTTCCTTGCGCTCCACGAGTTTCTTCGCGCTCTTCACCGTTTTCACGATGCCGCGCTCAATGAGTTTGCGGATGACGAATGGTTTGAACAATTCCGCAGCCATATCCTTGGGCAGACCGCACTCGTGCAAACCCATTTCGGGGCCTACCACGATTACCGAGCGACCGGAGTAGTCAACGCGTTTTCCGAGCAGATTCTGACGGAAACGGCCTTGCTTGCCTTTCAATACGTCCGACAGCGACTTCAATGCTCGTCCGCCTTCGGCCTTCACGGCATTGGACTTACGGCTGTTGTCGAACAGCGAATCGACGGCTTCCTGCAACATGCGTTTTTCGTTGCGCAAGATGACCTCCGGGGCCTTGATTTCTATGAGGCGCTTCAAACGGTTGTTCCGGATGATGACGCGGCGGTAAAGGTCGTTCAAATCGGAAGAGGCGAAACGGCCACCGTCCAATGGAACGAGGGGGCGCAGTTCGGGCGGAATGACGGGTACATACTGCATAACCATCCATTCCAAGCGGTTCTCGATGCGGGTATTGGCATCGCGGAACGCTTCCACCACGCTCAGCCTTTTCAGGGCTTCCTGCTTACGCTGTTGAGACGTCTCGGTAGCGGCAGAGTTGCGGAGGTCGTAAGACAGCTTGTCGAGGTCTATGCGGCCCAACAACATGTGTACGGCTTCGGCACCCATCTTGGCAATGAACTTGTTGGGGTCCTCGTCGTGCAACGATTGGTTTTCCTTGGGCAGGGTATCCAGTATTTCCAGATACTCGTCCTCGGTGAGCAGTTGCTGGTGGCTGTCCTCATTATCCTTCAGGCTGATTTTCTGACGGATGATGTCTTCCGCTTCACCGGCTTGCACCACTACATAACGTTCGTAGTAAACGATGCTCTCCATTTTTTTGGAGCTCACGCCCAGCAGGTAGCCTATCTTGTTCGGAAGGCTTTTAAAATACCAAATGTGAACGATTGGCACCACCAATTTGATGTGGCCCAACCTTTCGCGGCGCACCTTCTTTTCTGTCACCTCAACACCGCAGCGGTCGCACACGATGCCTTTGTAACGGATGCGCTTGTATTTCCCGCAATAACATTCGTAATCTTTTACGGGGCCGAATATTTTTTCGCAGAACAAACCGTCACGTTCGGGTTTGTATGTACGATAGTTGATGGTCTCAGGCTTCAGCACCTCGCCATAAGAGCGATCCAGGATGGCATCCGGAGACGCCAAACTGATGGTGATTTTTCCGAACCCGGGCCTCGGCCGATTGTCTTTCTTAATAGCCATTTTTTATTTAATGTTTTTATTGTAAATAACAACCTCTTTCCTGCCCCAACGGGGCGATAATGGTTTTACTCGAATTTCAATTCCAGGCCAAGACCCCTCAACTCATTTACCAATACGTTGAACGACTCGGGTATGCCGGGCTTCGGCACGTTGTCGCCCTTCACAATGGCTTCATAAGTCTTGGAACGTCCGGCGATGTCATCCGATTTCAACGTCAGCAACTCTTGAAGGATGCTGGCAGCACCATATGCTTCCAGTGCCCAAACTTCCATTTCGCCGAAACGCTGACCACCGAACTGTGCCTTACCACCCAGCGGCTGCTGCGTAATGAGGCTGTATGGGCCAATGGAACGTGCGTGCATCTTGTCGTCTACCATGTGGTGCAGTTTAATCATATAGATGATGCCCACCGTAGCCTTTTGGTCGAAGCGGTCGCCTGTTTCACCATTATACAGGTAGGTGTGCCCGAATTCGGGCAGGCCGGCCTTGTTGATGAGTTCGTCGATTTCTTCTACTTCGGCACCATCGAAGATGGGGGTGGCAAACTTCACACCCAGCTTCTCGCCGGCCCATCCCAAGATGGTTTCGTAAATCTGCCCCAGGTTCATCCGCGATGGTACACCCAGCGGGTTGAGCACCACGTCTACGGGTGTTCCGTCTTCCAAGAAGGGCATGTCTTCTTCACGCACAATCTTGGCTACGATACCCTTGTTGCCGTGGCGACCCGCCATTTTATCGCCCACCTTCAGCTTACGCTTGCTGGCGAGGTATACTTTGGCCAGTTTCAACACACCCGCGGGCAGTTCGTCGCCAATGCTGAGGTTGAACTTTTCGCGCTTGTAGCGACCCAGCTCTTCATTGAACTTGATACTGTAGTTGTGCAACAGTTGATTCACGAAGTCGTCCACTTCCTTTTCGCCAGTCCAACCCAATGGATTCACGTTTTGGTAGTCGATACCCGCAAGGGTCTTGGAGTTGAACTTGCCGCCCTTGGTAAGTACGGTTTCGCCGAATGTATTGGTAACGCCCGCCGACAGCCTGTCTTTCAACAGGATTTGGAGTTTCTCGAAAAGCAGACCCTTCAAATCGTCCTGATTCTTTTCGTGCATTTTCTCGATCTTGTCGATGGCGGTCTTTTCGCGCACCTTGGAGTTCTTGTCTTTCTTGGCCCTTTGGAACAGTTGCTTGGATATCACGATACCTTCGGTACCGCTCGGTGCCTTCAGCGATGCATCCTTGGCATCTCCGGCTTTATCGCCGAAGATGGCACGCAACAGTTTTTCTTCGGGTGTGGGGTCGGTTTCACCTTTTGGGGTGATTTTGCCTATCAGGATGTCGCCTTCCTTAACATGGGCGCCAATCCTGATGATGCCGTGCTCATCCAAATCCTTGGTGGCTTCTTCCGATACGTTGGGTATGTCGGGGGTCAACTCTTCTTCACCCAGTTTGGTATCGCGCACTTCCAGTTCATATTCATCGATATGGACGGAGGTGAACCAGTCGTCGCGCACCACTTTTTCATTGATCACAATGGCATCCTCGAAGTTGTACCCCTTCCAAGGCATAAACGCCACTTTCAGGTTGCGGCCCAAGGCCAATTCGCCGTCTTGCGTGGCATAGCCTTCGGTGAGGAAGTCGCCTTCTTTCACTTTTTGGCCTTTGCGCACGCAGGGGCGCAGGGTGATGCTTGTGCTTTGGTTGGTCTTTTTATACTTCGTAAGCGTATAGATTTTGAGGTCTTCTTCAAAGGATACCAGCTTCTCCTTGTCGCCGCGGTCGTAGAGCACGTGTATGTGAACGGCGTCAACATATTCCACCACGCCATTGCCTTCGGCATGTATTTGGATGCGGGCATCGCGGGCAGCCTTGCCTTCCAACCCGGTGCCTACTATAGGCGTTTGGGGGAGGATGAGCGGAACTGCCTGACGTTGCATGTTCGAGCCCATCAGGGCACGGTTGGCATCATCATGCTCCAAGAAGGGAATCAGGGACGCACTCAAACCAACGATTTGGTTGGGGGCGATATCCATGTATTCTACTTCGTGGCGGTCAAGAATCGGGAAGTCGCCCGTTTGGCGCGATTTCACTTTCTCTTCCAAGAAGTTGCCTTTTTCGTCCATAGGCGCATTCGCCTGGGCTATTTTCGCCAAATCTTCTTCTTCGGCACTCAGGTAACGGAAGTTCTTCAAGTCTACGCGGGCATCCTTCACTTTACGGTAGGGCGTCTCGATGAAGCCCATATCGTTGATTTGCGCGTGGACGCACAAGGTGGAAATCAGACCGATGTTCGGGCCTTCAGGGGTTTCGATGGTACACAGGCGGCCGTAGTGGCTGTAGTGTACATCTCGCACCTCAAAGCCGGCACGTTCGCGACTCAAACCGCCCGGGCCGAGCGCCGAAATACGCCTTTTGTGCGTAATTTCAGACAAGGGGTTGGTCTGATCGAGGAACTGCGACAATTGCGAGGTTCCGAAGAAGGAGTTGATTACGGAAGAAAGGGTACGGGCGTTGATGAGGTCGATGGGGGTGAACACTTCATTGTCCCTCACATTCATACGCTCGCGGATGGTGCGTGCCATACGGGCCAAGCCCACG
>CAIVHI010000219.1 GCA_903905685.1 uncultured Bacteroidota bacterium
GAACTGCTGGACAAGGTGCGCCTATGCAATGCAGGCTGGGAGGAATTCGACCTCCTGAATACCCGCTACTACCCCCGCTACTCGCCCAAATCCGACGATTTCGTCATCATCCTGACGACAAGTAACCATGTGGCCAACTCTGAAAACACCATCCGACTCAAGGAATTGGAATTCAGCGAGTTTCGATTCGAGGCCGCCATTGAGGGTGAGTTTAAGGAAGACCGCTACCCTACCTCCAAAGTGCTGGAACTCAAAAAACGGGCCCAGGTCATTTTTGTTAAAAACGACCTTACGGGCCGTTGGGTGAACGGCACAATTGCCAAAATAGAATTCATATCGGAAGCCCATGTGGAAATCAAACTGCAAAACGGCGAGATACACAAATTGGAAAAAACGGTGTGGGAGAACCGAAAGTACAAAATAGACCGGTCGTCGGGTAAAATCGTGTCGGAGGTCATTGGCACATTTACCCAGTACCCCATCAAGCTGGCATGGGCCATCACCATACATAAAAGCCAAGGACTGACTTTTGATAAAGTGGTTATAGACATGGGCATGGGTGCCTTCGTGAACGGTCAGGCCTACACGGCACTAAGCCGCTGCCGCTCGCTAAAGGGTATAGCATTGAAAAAACGCATGAGGCCGGAAGACATCATCTCAGATGAACGGGTTCTGCGGTTCCACTTTGCCGAACAAGTGCTTTACGATATTCCCGAAAACGAATCGGGTGGTTAAATCATTGGCAAGTTTGATGTAATATTGACCCGCCGATGAACGAAAACCGGGACATATCGCTGCACGCCGGCGCAATCAAGCTGCTATCGGTTTCGCACGGCGAATGCGATTTTACCGTCCAAACCAAAACCGCGCTCTCCATACGCATATCGTTGCACAAGAAGGCCGATTGTATGGAGATGAAAATAGCCATCAAACAAGAAGCGATATCGCGTAGTGGTGTCGCTGCGTTTGTGTGCGAGTCTTGCAGTTCATACTATTGTACACCCTGTGCATTAGACCTGTTTGATTGGGCTCCTACCATTCAGCCTGCTGTGCGCCGCGCAATTGATGGCCACCAAGGCTTGATTGCCGGCCTGCATGCCGAACGCAAGGCACCCAAAATGGCGATGATGGACCTGCCTGACCTTCCGATATCGGAGTATATCGTTTTCGGTGAATTTTGACTGAATCTACTTGATGCCCCGTTCGTTTAATGCGTGCTGGTAGGCTGCGGCATTCTTCTTTTGCTCGTCGAAGGTGACGGCGAATGCCGAGCGTCCCGAAAAATCGGCTTTGGCACAGAAATAGAGGTTTTTGGTCTCCGGCGCATCCAGAACTGCGTCTATCGTTTCGGGCAAGGGTGTACAGATTGGGCCCGGGGGTAGCCCATAATTGAGGTAGGTATTGTAGGGGGACGGGTAGCTCAGCATGGCACCGGTAACGCGGCGAATGGTAAAATCGCCTATGGCGAATTTCACAGTGGGATCGGCCTGAAGCTTCATCCCCTTGGCCTCGCGGTTCAAGTAAACCGATGCAATCAGCGGCTTGTCTTCTGCAACATTCGTCTCCTCTTCCACTATCGATGCCACCGTAACTACTTGTGCTACAGTGAGATGCCGAGCTTCAACCTTGGCACGGCGGGCGGGGTTCCAAAAAGCATGGTAGTTGGCGGCAATCTTTTTAAACACTTTGTCGGCAGGCGTATTCCAAAAGAACTCATAGCTATCGGGCAATACGGCACAGAGTGCAGTCTCGGACGATAAGTGGTAGGATGCCAACAGCTTGTCATCGTCCAGCAACCGGTAAAGCTGATTGGAGTCGGCTTCCAGATTATTGCAAACCAGTTGTACGAAGTCTCGCTTGGTGCGCACTTTGTTGATGACCAGCTTGACCGGTGTTTGGTGGCCCGACCTCAACATCCTCACGAGCTTGTAGTTGCTCATGCCACGGGACACTTGGTATTTTCCCGGGCGGATGTGTTTGTCCAGCCCGGCAGCCGATGCCAACAATTTGAACGTGCCTACCGACCTAACATACCCCCCGGCTTCCAATTGGCCGGTAAGGTCGTTGATGGTTGAGCCGGTGCGGATGTACAGGAACTTGCCCGAGCCCACCTCCCCCGCATTGGGGGCGAAGATTACGTATGCCCCTGAAAGCAGCAACAAGACAAAGCCCAACAGCAAAAACGTGCCGGCACTCGATTTCCGGCTAACTTCGGAGGTCATTCGAAGAAAATGTTTGGTTGATTAAGGTATTTACGGAAATCCCCCCGAATCGTTGCTCGGCGGGATTTCCATGTTACTTGAATGACTTGACGTCGGGGTAGTTGTAAACGTGCTTCAGAGAGTCGAACAGGGTTAGGGTATCGGCGGTTTTGCACGTTACCGAGAGCAGCACCAAGTAGTTGGCGGTATCTTTAACATAAACCTCGGCTGTCACCCCTTTGCCTTTCAATTGGCGAACATACCTATCGGCACCGTTCAGGTCGGGATAGAGCCCAATGACGACGCGTCTCATAGACGGCAAAGTATCGGCAGCAGCCGATGCGGCCCTAATGGAATCTGCCCTGCGCAAGGAGTCTGCATTTGCACGCATGCCTCCGTTCAGAATCGTCGAGTCGACGGGTTTTTCGGGAGGAAGGGGGCCTTTGTTCTTCGACGACTTGTAATAGTAATATCCGAATCCGCCACCACCAAGAATCACCAGGAGCACGACCACCAAAATGATGAGTGTCCAATTGACGCGCTTCTCGGGCTCGGGTGGAGGTATAGGGATAGATGCCGGGATAGGTATTTGCTTGGCAATTTGTTCTTCAATCTGCTTGTTGCTCCGGATTGTAGGCATACCGCCGGGCTTGTAGGAGAAGTTGTCGTTGGTTATGAATACTATCCTGCCATTCTCCTGTACAAATTTGCCTACTGCGGGCAGGTGTATCTCTTTGCCTGCCTCCAAATCTTTCTTGGCCTGCTCGCTGAAGTCGCGCAAGGCATTGGCTGCTTTCGAGATGCTGACCTGCTCATTTGTAGCAATGAAATTGGCCAAATTGTCGTCAATCGAACCGCCGGTAGTGACGTCAACCCTGTAAGATGCCGGCAGCAATATCTTCCCGTCATACGTTGCCGGCAGTTTCTTCAATTCCAAATTGCCGAGCCCATGCACGTAACAGAAATTGTTCTTTATCAGGTACAGGCCTATATATCTGGCGATATCCATTTTCTTCTATTCGAATTGTATAAACAATATTGTCAGAATTTCATTCTGACGCCTCCATAAATGTTGATTCCGTAGGAATCGTAACCCATCCAACGCTGATAATGACTGTTCAACATATTGCTAACCTGCAAGAATGCGCTGAACTGCAAATTTAACCGGTATTCCCCATTACAGCCAAAATCCGTTATCGGCTTTAATTCCGACACTTTGTTTTTCGTATCCAACGCATAAATGCCCTGCATGACCGAAAGGTACGCAGAAACCGTCAAACCGGCCATAGGACTTATTGCGCCATCGGCACGCAAAGTCAATCCGGGCAGTTCCCAAGGGTGCTGCGATGTGCCTTGGTAGTAGTTGCGATACACGGCAGACAGCCCTACAACATACCTGTCGGCCATAAGGTACTTGGCGGCAAGCTCGAAAAACAGGGCGCTTACGGTGTCATAAACCGGCATAAACTGCTTGCGGTCGCCCACGGTATCCAAGAAGCCCGGCAGGCCCTTGAAATTGTCCCAGCCGGCACGCCCGGCAAAGTTCAACTGCCCCAATTGCCCGTCGGCTTTTACAAACAACTCGTCCTTGCGGGTTTGCACAGGTTTGTAATTGCCGAATAGGTATGGATTCTCTGTGGTCAATTCCTTGTAGGTATTCCGATACTCGGAAGCCGACCAGCCCGCCGATACCTTTATGGGGGAGTTGGGTATTTCGACGCAGCCCACTACATCGGGCAGCAAGTGTGCTGTCCCCCCTTGGCCGAAGGCCAAGCCGAGGTAGGCATGACCCGAGTAATGTTCCCGCTTCAACTCCGCACCCGGTGCCAACCCGAAAAGTATATTGCTCTTAGACAGCGTATCGGCAGTAAGGCCGGCAAAATGACCGAAAACATTCAACTTCCCCTCCAGGTCGTCCTTGATTTCGACGCTCATGGGCACATCGAACCCGAGGTCCAATTCGTGGGTCTTAAAACGCGCCCCATAATAATCGGCATCTATCTTGGGATGCATGTCGATTAGTGACTCTCCTTCCTCCTTCCGCTTGTAATCTGCCGTAGCCGACAAATCGAAGAAGGTCTGCTTCAGGCTGTCGGTATTGTTGTAGTCGTACAGGGCGTGATTGTAGCCGTAGTAATAGTATTGGTTCCGCTCTAATCCAAGCGTTGAGTGCCAGTCGCCATGCTCCCGGTGCAGCAATCCCTCTGCCTCCAATCCGGTGAGCGCCGATTGTTCGTACTTCACGGACCCTTTTTGCGACAAGTGATGAACGTGTAGGAAGGTTTCGTAGCCGGGTGCACTATAACCGCCTATTCCGGCATCCAAAAACAAAGTGGTCAGGTTACCCACGCCGGCCATCACGTAATTGGGCAGCGGCAGCGGAACGGTGTCTTTACCCAAGGCCAAGGGCTTCAGGGGATCGGAATGATAGGAGTAGAATAAAGGCTGTTGAGGCACTGCGTATTTGAAAACGGGGTGGGTGGTGTCGGTAGCCGGCAACTGCGGCACCCATTCGGGGCGCGACGCCGCACGAACCTGCGGTTTGTAGGTCTGTATCACTTCAATCACCGATCCGTTCAATACGGTATCCTTCCCAGCCGTCTGGCCGCTGCACCAAGCAGTTGCCAGGAGGAAGGCCGTCATCAGTATACCGTGTTTCCGTGTCATGTTCAATGTTCAATGTTCAATTCGCCTTTATTGCCCGGGTCATTCGTCGCGCAATTTGCTTTTTGCTTTTTCGGCCCTGTTTACTTCATTAAGTTTTTCCAACGACTGTTGTTTCAATTCCTGAATCTTGGTATGCTTAACGATGCTCTCCAAGGTGGCACGGGCGTTGAAATAGTCTTTCTGTTTGATGAGGATGTCTGCAAGGGTGATGTAGGATTTGACAATCCAATAGTCATAACCCGAAGATTCCCGAATGCAGTTGTTGGCAGCCTCTTCTGCGAGCTGCAGGTTGTCTGACGCCAAATAGACCTCCCCAAGCGTGTGGCGGGCTTCGGCGGCGGTTTCGCCATTCTTGCTCGATACCAATTGTTTGAAGATCGGAAGACACTCATCCAACTGTTTTGTGGCGTAAAACGCCTTGGCCTTGAACAGGAGGGCATCGTTCACCCCCTCTGCCGACACCCCCTGCAAATCGAGAACGGAGTCTGCAAAAGCTCCGGCACCGTCATAATTCCCCGAAAAGTAGTGGCACTTCATGCTCCCTACCAGTGCATATTCAATCGCGGCATTGTCTTGAACGCCTGCACGCAGCAGTCGGTAGTAGGTTAATGCGCCTGAATAGTCTTTTTGCTCATATGCAATGGCGGCGGCATGGCGGGCACTGTTCTCCGAAAAATCGTTCCAAGCCTCCGCAAGCACCGTTTTGTAGTCTTCGAGGGCCGCTTTGTATTTTTTGAGTTGGAAGGCACACTCGGCCCTATAGTAGTGGGCTTTTACGGCGAAAATGCCGTTGGGGTATTGGGCAAGGTAATTGTCGAACGCCTGCTTGGCTTCGGCCCAATTGCCGGAGGCGAACCGCACTTCTGCCGCAGCGTAAAATGCGGAGTCTACAGAATTGCTGTCTGCAGACGGCAACTTCGCATCGCGCAGCAATTTGGAGAACTCGCCGGGGGTGTTCATTTGGATGAACATGTTACGGAGCACGTCCAAGGCAGCCATGCGCTCTTCCGATGCAGGAAAATCGGTTACTACTTTGCGGTAGGCCGCTGTGGCCTTCGCATTGTCGTTGGTTTGTTGGTAGATGAAGCCCGTCTTCATATAGGCTTTGGCAGCATAGCTCTTATCGGCCGCGGTAATATCGGTCAGGAAGGCCAACTGGGCCAGCGCAGGTGCAAATTTATCTTCCTCAATATAGGTGAGTGCCAACTCATACCTTGCCTTCACTTCGTATGGCGAGGGGTTTTCTGCACCTATCAGGGTTTGCAACTGGGCTATTTTTTCATTGGTGCGGTTCAACAACCCCAATATGATGCACTTCTGGAATTTGGCATAGTCGGCATTTTCGGTGTCTATACCAATGATTTTATTATAGAGCGGCAACGCCTTGCTATAGTTCTTTTGTAGGAAAACGGCATCAGCCTCGCGCACGGCAGCAAGGCGGGAAATGCCCTCATCGCCCTTCACGGCCTGTTGCGCTTTCGTGAAATACCCTTGCGCTTCGTTATAGTCCTGCAATTCCAAGGCTGCGAAACCCATATTGATGTAGGCGTGCTGCCCCGTAGATTGTGGACTTAACCGCTGCGTCGCTGCATTGTCGCCCTTGCGGTCTATGAACTGTGTGGAGTAATTGATGGCATCATCATACTTGCGCAACCTAAAGGCAATATCGCCCCGCCAAAAGTAGGCGGCGTCGGTATATGCAGGATAAATCTGATGTAGCAATGACTGTGCAAAATACTTGTCGGCTTCCTCATAGTCGCCTTTTCGGAACAATTGTACGGCATAGCCGTATGCGGCTTTTTGTTCGGCCTTGCGATATTCGTCATCGCGTTTCGCCACCAACTTCAAATCGGCCAACGCCTCGGCATAGTTATGGGTTTTGATGAGCAGGTCTGAAAGCAGGGTATGGGCTTCATCGCGATATTCGGTATGCGGAAATACAGTCAAAAGATTCTCCAGTTGCCGTGCCGATTCATCGTCATAACCCAAATCGTAGCTTATCATGGAATACAGCATCATGGCCGCCTCACGCTGACCCGAATTGAAAACCATATCGGCACACAGCCCGAAAGCATTTCGGGCACTCGGCTTGTCGGACACATGGATGTAGCAATCGCCCAACAGGTACATGGATGTTTGCCCCAACGAGTCGCGGGTATTGCCAAGGGTCTTGAATTTCTCGATGGCGCTGTTCCAGTCACTCAGGCGGTAATCGCAATAGCCCATTTTATATAGGTCTTCCTTACGGATTTTGTCGGTGTGGGCGTAGTAAAATTCAAAGTACGGTTTGGCTTCGGCATATTTTTGGTCTTCGAAGTAGCACTGCGCTATCAACAGGTGGAGGTCGTTGTCGTAGTATGATTTCTCCACTTTGGGCGAGATGGCTGCGAGGGCTTCATGGAGCGCCTTGGCGGTATCGCCCATAAAATAGGAGGTCTCGGCAATATAGTAGGGCACAACGGTGCGATACAACTTGTCGTTTCTAATGAGCTCGAAACTGGCCAAGGCATCGGCATAGTTGTTTTCGTTGTAGGCAAGCAGGCCGTAGTAATAGTTTCCCGCCTTGTAGTACTTGCCGTCTTTCAGCTCCTTGATAGACGAGAACAACGGTTCTGCCTTGTCGAACTGCTTGTTGTTGAAGTAGCAGTAGGCCAATTCGAATTTCGCATCGGCTATCTCCTCATTGCTGAGGTTGCTGATTCCCGCAGCTTCGTAGTTGGGGATAGCTTTGGCGAGTTTGTTGTCGTGGAAATATTTTTGGGCCAAGAAAAAGGCTGTGCGCTGCTTATAGGGTGCCGGCATTGCAGATTCCATCACGGCAATTGCGGAATCTTCCCAACCCGGTGCTGCGGTCTTTATGGAGGCAACGGTAAGGTAGTATTCCGCAAAGTCTGTGACGGCCTTACGGTCGGGGTCGTTTGCGCCCGATTGCTTGGCCATGACGGCCCTTGCCGTTTGGGCGGCAACGGCATAGTGCTGCTGCCTGAATTGGTCTTCAAGAAGATACAGGGTGCGCTTGTCGGGCACGTCGGGCATCAACACCTGCGCCTGTGCTTTGAAACACAAAACGAGGAACACAGCCCAAAGCAGGACGCGTTGTCGTGTTCCGTTTTGTTTTTCCAACAGCATCATTTTGCGCCTTTAAAAAGACCATGTGAGATTCATACTTGGGAATAGGGGCAACTGGTAGATGACCACGTTGGTAATCCTGTTCACATAAAACACGTTTTGGCGGTCGTACACATTCGTGATGGCGAATGTGGCGTCCAAATTCGATTTTTTCGTCAACACAAACCGCCTTTTTACCGATGCGTCCATCCTGTGGTAATAAGACAAACGTCCGCCATCTATTTGGTTGGCATAAATCACGCCCAGCGAGCCATTGGGCGTCGTTGGATTGGTATTGATGCCGTTGCCCGAAAGGTTCACGTTTTCATAAAAACCTTGGGTTTGGGTAAAGGGGAAGGGGGAGTGCATGTTGAAACGCAATGAGGCTTCCCAATTCTTCTTTTGGCCCAAGGTATAGGCGGCAACGATGTTGGTATTGAAGCGGGTATCGAATGGTGTAGGGTAGGTCTGCTCGTTGCCGTCAGGCCCTATGCTGGTATAGGTAACGTCTTGATAGCCTAATGCAGCATACAGGTAAACCCGGTCGTAGCTGTATTTGGCTGAAAGGTCGGCACCATAGGCGGTACCCGATGCGGCAACAAATGCGGGTGCGGAGCTGTAGGTTACGTAACGGTTGATTTCGTCAACTTGGCCGAAATATTTGATCCAAGGTTCGAAATTCAACTCTACGCGCTTTACGTCCAATTCCATACCTACGACAGCATGGTATGCAGTTTGGAGATTGGAATTGACTGCCGCTCCCTTCACATTGTTGATTTGTTGGTCGGGGCTGAGCAGAAAGCCGGTAAACAGGTTCACGATGTCTTGGTCGCTCTTCGTACTGATGATGTTTTGGGAGTAGATACCTGCCGCAGCTTTCAGGCGCAGGTTGTCCGACACATTGTATTTCATGCCCAAGCGGGGTTCGGGCGACAGTTTGTTAAGCTCCGAGTAGTATTGTACACGGATGCTGGGGTCGAAAATGAATTTGTCGTTGTAGTCTTTCCTCCAGTCCAAGAAA
>CAIVHI010000220.1 GCA_903905685.1 uncultured Bacteroidota bacterium
AATTCAAGTTGACTAAATAGACGGCAATCTTTCGCCAAACGTTAGACCAAAGAAAAAAAATAATTTTTCTAACATTTTACCCAACCTTTTCGTCTTACCTTTCAGTTGGAGCCATTTACACAAAACGTCTTGGAACTGCACATACCGGTGTTTGCTAAAGAAGAAACACAACAACTTCTGCATAAAAAAGAAGCTGCTGCGGCCGCAACGGACGAACTGTCGGTATTGGTGAGGCGTTGCATTGAAAAATCGCCGCAGGCACAAAAACAACTTTACGACCGATTTGCCCCCATGGCATATGGGATGATTAAACGGTATTTGTTCAAAGATGATGGTTGCGCCGACGAGATTTTGAATGATGCCTTTTTAAAGGTATTTGCCAAATTGCAACAATACGCGTTTCAAGGCTCATTCGAAGGCTGGATACGGAAGATTGTGGTAAACACACTTACCGACCACCTGCGAAAAAGGATGAAAACCGCCAACGAGATTTCGCTGGATATAGTTCCCGAAAAACCCGATACCGGGGCAAACGGACCCGACAAAATGTCGTTCAACGAGTTGTTGAAATTGGTGCAAAGCCTGCCCGACACGCAAAGGACGGTCTTCAACCTATTCGTTTTCGAAAACTACTCCCATAAAGAGATTTCGGAATTGCTGGATATAAAAGAAAACAATTGCAGATGGTATCTGAATGACGCCAGAAACCGCCTGAAGGAAATGCTCAAAGCATTACAAGATTAAAAGTTATGAAACAGGATCAAAATATCGACGATTTTTTCAGGGAGCAGCTCGGCGGGTACGTTGAGACGCCGCCTCCTGATGCCTGGGAGACCTTGCAGCAGCAGCTCAACACCACGGGTGGTGCAGGTGCTGCCGGATTTTCCATGAAGCTGATTGCCAAAATCCTGATGGGCTCCCTGGTGTCTTGTGCTACCGCAGTAGGCATCATCCATTTCATGCATCGCGACAAGCCATCACCTTTGCAATTCACCGCGACAGCGCAGCAAACCAATGTGCAAGAGCGTGCTGTTGCGTCATCCGGTACCGCTTCGGCACTTGCGGCCGTGGCCGGCCAAACCACAATGGGCCAAGACGAGTCTTCTTCAATGCCCAATCAAGACGAGTCTTCTTCAATGCCCAATAAGGATGGCGCACTGGCAGCCACAACATCGCAAACCACACCTGACGACCATAACGGGGTCACACTGGCATCGTCCCACTCGGCACTCCGGGTGGCCGAAAATGCAAGTAAGTCATCGCACCGCATGAGCGGCGGAAAAGCAAGTCGGCCCGTTGCACATAGCGCCGGTTCCAGTACCCACGGCCCGGCTGCCATACGTAGGCACTCCGGCCATATCGGCACAGCAGGCGTGACACCCCTATTAGAGGCTACAGCAGCAATGCGTCCTTCCGTTGGCGCCAAAGCAAGCGGACCGGCGCCGGAAAATACCGCACCCGACGGAACAGCTTCGGCCCCCGCCGCCAACGATTTGCAAGCCGTACTGAACAGCCTTCCAACCACAACTTCCCCATCTACCACCGCGCACGCGTCTGGTGAAGTTGCCGCCGCAGAACCCATGAAGACCTTCAAGGACGAAGAAAAGAAAGACGAAACAAAGAAGTTGAAAACGCCGGCAGAAGCACTCGCAGATGCGGCCTTACCATTGGCAACCCAAACAAAGAAGTCGGTTAATCCTTTTGAAATAGGGGTTAAGGCCGGTTTTGAACGCGGTACTGCCGGCGGGGCATCTAAAAACGCCATCATCTCTGGCTACATCGACTATAAGTTCAACGACCGCATTTCGTTGTCCGTTCAGCCCGGCATCAAAACCATCTACTTGGCCAACAACAGGTTTACAGCCAGTCAATCCTACATCCACGTAAATGCCGATGGTGCCATCCACCTCACAGACAGTGGCAAGGTTTTGGTGATTGTCGATTCTGTAGTGGTGGATAGTTTTGCCGCCAAGCACTATACCTATTCCCAGACCCACGATTCTATCGTGAAATTTTATGCAACCGGCGGCAACTATGCCAATTTCGAGTTGCCGGTCATCTTTAAATACAGCCTATTCCCCAATTTCAAGATGCAGATCGGCGCAGTGCTCAATTATGCGGCACTAGCCGGGGTGAACGAGCAGACTTACACCAAGTATGGCATTGTGCAGACGGCCACCGTAACCGTGGTTGCACCGGGCTATGTGGCCCCGCCTGCCGTAAGTAAGGTGATTCTGTATGACGCGAAACCTATTTCCTCGTATTCAGGCCCCCTATACAATGCGCCCAAGGGCCATGTATTCAGTGTAGGCTATGTACTTGGGTTCAGTTATGGTTTTTGGAACCGCTATACCGCCGATGTTTTGATTCAACAAAGCTCGGGATCGCCATACAGCGTTGAAGGTCGCAACATCCACCAATACCTTGCCGACACCTATTGGAGGTTGAGTTTGGGGTACAGGTTGTGGTAAATAGGCAATGCTGAATAGGGCCTGAAAACGATATGCATAGGTATCATTTTCAGGCCCTACTGTTTCCCAACGGTTTAGTTCTTTTCGACGTCATTCCAAAAGTCGAAATAGTTGAACCATTGGTAGGGGTAAGTCTTCATCATTTCTGCAACACTTGCCGTATATGCTTTGAGGAGGCCCACTTCGTCGCGCCTCTTCACCTCCGCATTTCTTGCATAGAGGTGGTAATGCAGGCCTTTTTCCTTCATGACATACACAAAAATGACCGGCGCATTGAGGCGGGATGCTATCAGGAATGGCCCGGCGGGGAATGCCGCCTCCCGGCCCAACAGATTTTCGCGCATCAGCTTGGCACCATCCAAGTAGCGGTCGCCGGTAAAACATACCAGACCATTGTCGGCCAAGGCCGCATTGATTTCGAAAATATGCGACAGGTCGTCTTTAATGGTGATGAACTTGACGGGCGACATTTTCGAAATGCTGTCGAGATAGTCTTTGATTGCCGAATGCTCCAAATCGGTCGTCACCAAGTGTATGCGGCAGTCCAAGTCTATCTCTGCAAAAAAGTGTTCCGCTATCTCAAAATTGCCTACGTGGGCGCTGATGAGCACACCACCCCGTTTCTCTGCCAGCAGTTGCACCAGTTTCTCCCGCCCGTCAAACTCGAACGTAAAACTCTTTTTGAGCCCCGACCGGATGGCGATTTTATCGATGATGGTTTGCCCAAAAGTGAAGTAGCTTCGGTAGACCGCCAGTTGGGCCCGCCAAGACGGGTAACCTACACGTCGTCTGAAATAATATTTTATGGCCCGGTTGGAGCGGCGTTGGGTAATGTAGTAATAGCCGGCCACAAACACCAACAGCGCGTATGCAGCACGCACACCGAGTGTCCGCAACAGGTAGACGAAAATTTTGTAACCGGCAACCGTTCCTTTGGATTTACCGTCCCAGCGACTCATTAGCCGGCTTTGGATTTAAGTTTGTTTTCGATGAGCGTGTAGAAGCTGTCGAATGTCGTGATGTCGGAGAAATCCACTTCCACGAGCTTGACGCCAAACCCGGCCTCAATGGATACCACGAGGTCTACATAGTCCAAGCTGTCGAGGCCCAATGTTTCCCTGAAGTCTGCTGCGGCGGCTATTTGGGCGGGGTCGGCCTCAAACTCTTCGGCCATCAGCTTGTTTATAGTGTCGATAATTGCATGCCTGGTCACTTTACTTGAATTTTTTAACGATTAAAGCGGAATTGGTGCCCCCAAATCCGAAGGAATTGGA
>CAIVHI010000221.1 GCA_903905685.1 uncultured Bacteroidota bacterium
GCCAACGTCGGCAATGCGCTGCTCCACCCGCCTGAACTCCTCTTTGACCTCGTTATACCGTTCCCGCACTTTTCTCGACATTACCGAATAAATTTCCGTGCCGGTCAGCTTTTCCAAAATGTCGGCACGGTCGTTTTGTTTGGCATTCAAGAAGGCTGTGAAACCTCCTTGAGCCAGCAGTACCGACCGCACAAACTGCTCATAGGTGAGCCCCAGCACCTCCTTTATTCGGGCCAACACCTCCGTTTTGCGCGATTCGAAATTCCCGGTTTGGAGGTTGGTCAGTTTCATGGTTTGGCTCTGCAATACGCCCGTAGCCTTCTTGCCGGCGCGGTGAATGCTCCATCGGGCTTGGTAAAGCCCTCCATCAACGCCCGAAAACACAACCTCCGCCCAAGCCTCGGCCTTGCCACGACGCAGTAGGTTGCCGGGGTCGCTAACGGAGATGGTTCCTGTCGCACCATCGCGAATTTTGGCTCCTTTGTTGTTGGTTTGTTCCAGCCTCGGGGTGGTATCGAACAACGCCAGACACATGGCGTCGAAAATGGTGGACTTGCCCGCTCCCGTTGGGCCGGTAATGGCGAATATGCCGGCGTTCTTTAAGGGGTACTCCGTGAAGTCGATATGGTGGGTTCCTTCCAGCGAGGCCAGATTGTGTATTTCGACAGATAAAATTCTCATTACTGCGTCAGTTTTCGATGCTGTGGTACAATTCGTTGAACAGCTCCACCAGTTGGTTGGAGGGGTCTGATTGGTAGGTTTGGCGGTATTTTTTCGTGAATACGTCTACCGGTTGCAGTTGGTCGAGGCGGTCGGGGGTGCTGCTCTCCTCTTCGGGTTTGCCGTCGGGCAATACCCCCTCTATGCGGGCCAGTCTTGCATACTTGCCCTCCAAAGCCGTTTGGATGCGGTGTTTCAACCCGGGCTCCGGACCGTCAACAAGTACATTCACTTGCAGATAGGGTGCACCGTCCATGGGTCGGTCGCCTACATCTTCCAAGTCGCGCAGCAATTGCACCACCTCATCCAACGGTCGGGCCGTTTTCGGTATCCGCAGCAAAGGGGCGGCAATGGGCAGCGGAAGGGGGGTGATGGTGGGCGGGGCGCTGCCTTCAGCTTCAACCAACACCACTTGATGCACATAGTTTTCTTCGGAGAACGACATGGGAATGGGGCTGCCCGAATACCGAACATGGTCGGCACCCACGCGCTGGGCGCGGTGGATGTGGCCCAAGGCAGTATAGGTGAACCGCTCTGAAAATACGGCCGGCGACACACACTCCACGCCACCCACCGATGTGCGCTCGCTCTTGTCGTCGGGCGACAAGGCTGCACCCGAGGTGTGCAAATGCCCCATGGCAATGACGAACTGGTGGGGTTCGCGAATTGGAGCAATGTGCTCAGCGGCTTCCTCGTAAAGCTTCACAATGCCATCGGTATAGGGCGACTCGGAGCCTTCAACGGCGGGCTGGTCGCCTGGGCGCAAAAAGGGTACTGCGAGGCAATAGCCGGCAATGGAGCCTTGGGCATCCTGTATCGGTATGGTCAATGCGGCATAGTCTATAGCACCATCGGGCCGCTTCGACACCGTACCGATAATGGAGATGCGGGTGGAATCGAGCAAGGGTTGGGGCGCTTCCAAGCGCGATGGAGAGTCATGGTTGCCTGCCGTAACGATGATTTGCAGGGTTGGCCGCGCGGCAATCACTTCCTTCAGAAAGGTATAGAATTGCCTGATGGAAATGGCCGACGGATTGGACACATCGAAGATGTCGCCGCTGATGAGCAGGGCATCCGCATCCTGACTGACCACGAGCTGGGTCAAATGCGAGAGGAAAGCCCCATGTTCGAATGTCCGGTCGTAATCGTAGAAACGCTGCCCCAAGTGCCAGTCGGCGGTATGGATGATCTTCATACCGTAAAAATAGGGCAAACCGCGGTTTCAGCCGACTGCGGCTCCAACTACTGCTTGAAGTACTTGTTGGTGATGACTGTGACGGGCGCATCTCCCGTACGGTAGGCGTTTTGGCGATAATAGTGGTCGAGCACGTGGAGTTGGTAGATGTTCTCCAACCAATGCGCGTGCTTGAACATGCGCTTGTGGCGCAACACCTTGGCAAACGCATCTATCTTGCGCATGGGGTTGGCATTGTTGAAGTCGGTAATGGCCAACTGCTCCCCTTGAAACAGGTTGTGGTTGTCGAGAATCACGTCGTCGAAATACATCACCGTGTTGGGCATCAAGTTGCTGCTATCCAAATTGGCCATGCGATTCAGGATGGCGATGGTGGAGGAGTAGTAGTCTACATCAATCGAGATGAATCCGATGGGGTATTCCAGCGGCGTCTTGGTCCAATCGTCGGCAATCAGGTCCATCAACACCAATTTGGCGTTGGAGGGCAGGAAGCTGTAGAGTTTGTCGCGGAAAATCATGGGGAAATCGCCCTTAGTATACAGCTCCGGGTGGTCGCGATAGTCGTCGAAGTCGGGCATGCCCTCGCCGGAGTCGAAGCCGAGGATGTTAATGGCGATGCCGAGTTCTTTGGAAACCTTCTGGGCGTAAATGACCATGGCCATGAGGCCGCGGCCTGTGGCCACACCGAATTCTATGACGGTTACGCCCTTCATGCCCAGTGCCTTGGCGCGAGATGCGGCTTCCCATACGCCATAGGCATATTCCGGACGGCGGTAGCAGTCGTACAGCACCTTGAGCCTCACCGAGCCGAACAGCCATACCAAAGCCCCCATAAGGTTGAGGTGCAGGGGATAAGGCATTTTTTTGATGATTATCCGCTTGATGTAGTTCAGTTTGCCGTTCATTTGGGAAATGCAGTTGGTTGGTTTCGGCCCTATGCCGCCATTACGATTAAATAGCTTCAAAAGTATACAAATAATCTGAAAAAGGGGGGAGGGCGCATTGGTTCAGAGCGGGATCGGAATTTGACAGGGCGCCCATTATGCAAAAAACACTCCATTTTAAACCTGTGCACACTGTTGTAGTGCCTACTTTACTTAAAACCCAGGAATTCGTCACCCCCTCAGCACGTCCTCCCAATTATGAGCCCCCGGCGCGTTCAGGCGCTCGTGGCCGAGGTCTATTTGGGTGATGTATTGGATGATGCTCTTGCCGGCGGCCGAAAGGTCAGGCGGCGATCGGAGGAGCCACACCCGCACGGATCGAAATGACTCCCCACTCCTAGCCCATCAAAAATACGTAGACAACCCCAAGCTATATCCCTCGGTGAGACCCAACGCGGCACCCACGGCATTGCCGGTGATGTCTCGCTGAAACTGGTGGCGGTAGTTGAAGCGGAGCACGGTTTGCGGTGTGGGCCGGAAACTGATGGCGGGCATGACGCTCCACAGGTCGTTATACATGCGGGTGCCTGTTGATGTGAAATTGCCCACATTCCAATCCACGTACTCGCCGCGCACTGCCAAATTCAAAGTTGCATGTTCCCAGCCGAGAAAGTGGCCTTTAAAGATGGGCTGCACGATGTCTATAAATCCCCCGAACTGCTTGTTGCCATACTGTTGGGTGTAGTTGGGGGGTATTTGCACCAACACCTCGGCCCATTCGGTCACTATGGAAGTATGCAGCTTGGGCAGCACGGTATTGAAGTCCACATCAAGAATTCGCGCAGTCCTTTTGTCGTCTATCTGTGTGCCTTCCACCTGCCAGGTGTTGTAAATATCGCTGGCATACGACAGCCCCAGTTCCCCTATTTTACTGTTGCGCAGCGAGATTTTACCACTGTACATTGGCGCTCCGCTCGCACTGGCCGAGAAGCGCGAAGGGTTGGCATTGGCTGCCGGCAACCACGTCTTGCCCATCGAGTTGTCGATGATGGAGTCGTTTAGTCCGCCAGTAACGTAGAATTCGTATCCGAACATCCAGTCGCCGGTGAACTGCTTTCCGTAGAGGCCGAAGCCCGTATTGCTCCAGGTTTCGGGCAGCATTTGGGTCATCGCAATGGGGCGGTCGGTAAACTCCCACTTTGGCCCGTCGTGGTTTTGGTTGAAAGCCCCTATCGGGTTCACAATCATGCCCCCACGAATGTTGAGCAGAGGGTGTAGCTCCACATCTACCGCCGCATACTCAATTTCGAACTGACCGCCCTCATGGGCATCAGCCGGGTCTCCCGTCGGGTCATTTTCGTACTCTATCTCCGCGAGGAACTTCACCCTACTCGAAATGCTGGAGGCGACAAAAAGGCTGAACCTGCGGAACTGGAACTGATTGCCGGCCGTTATGCCCGAAGTGCCTACATATTGCCAGTTGGACTCCATATAACCGCCAATCGAAACCGGCATCTTGCCGAGTTTTAAAAACGGACGGTTGTATGCGGCATCCATCGTCAGGGTGCTCTTGGCCGTATCGGCAGACCGACGACGCAGCAGGCTGCTGTCTAGTTGTGCCTGCGCTGTGCCGAATACAGACAAGGCTAAACAACAGGGTAATACTTTATACATGCTCATTTCAATGATATTTTTATTTGGTCGTTTTGGATGGTCACGGGAAACTTCCGCAGGTTGGTCTCGGCGGGGCCGTTTTGTACGATGCCGGCCTTGTTGAACTCGCTGTTGTGTGCGGGACACACCAAGCGGTCGCCAAACACTTCGAGCTCTGCCCCTTGGTGGGTGCACTTCATGAGCAGGGCCGAATACTCGGTATCGCTGATGCGGTATACGCATATCGGAAATTCGAGCAAGTCGTTGTGTACCACCACATACTTACGGAAGCCTTTGTCTTTGGTGACGAACGAGGAAATGGGCACCACCAAGTTGGAGTTGGCGATTTCGCCATTGATGAGTTTGGAACTGTGGCAAGCCGTGAGCAGGCTGCCCGCAAATGCGCCGCCGAAGCAGGCCAAGCCGCAGGTCTTTAAAAATTCTTTACGTTCCATGTTTATAAGGATTGCAGAAAGCTGATAAGTGCGTTTTGGTCAACGGGGGTGAGTGCATTGAATTTCGACGCGCTCACCGCTGCTTCCCCCCCGTGCATTTGGATGGCTTCCTTAATGGAATGTGCGCGGCCGTCGTGCATCAGGTACACCTTACCCCCCTGCACCTGGGGTGCCAAGCCCAAGCCCCAAAGTGGCGTAGTGCGCCACTCCGATGTCAGGGCTGTGCCCTCTGTGTAGTGGTCGTCATCTGCAGCGCCCATGTCGTGCACCAAGAGGTCGGTAAAGGGGTTGATGGTTTGGTAGGCCAGGGCAGCTATAGAAGAGTAGCCGGTGGTGACGGTTTGCTTGTGGCAGGTCTCGCAGCCGATATTCAAAAACACTTGATTGCCCTGCGTCACGGTGGCATTTACCGCATTGCGTTGCACGGGGGTTTGCAGGCATTGCACGTAGAAAACCACGGCGTTGAAGTCGTCTTCACTCACTTCGGGCGTGGGGGCTATTGCCGGTGCCGTTTGGTCGAGGTAGTTGTAGGGGTTGTTGGGGGCTAGGGTTGATGTGATGCCCATGTCGTGATTGTAGGCATTGGCGCATTGCTGTGCCAAATTGTAGGTGGAGGCCTTGCGGCCGAAACGGCAGATGTATTTACCGTCGGACCGTGGAATAGCGCCTGCCAAGGGTGTTGCATAGGCCGGAATGGTGTTGTAGTTGGGATGCCCGCGTACACCGTTGGGATCGGTTGCATTGGCCGCAGCAAAAGCCAGGATTTCAGAATCGGGCACAGCCTCCAAGAAGCCCACACCCGCCGTGATGGGGGCTATGAGCCGGGTACTGGTGGCACCGGGGGGAATCCGTTGCGGCATCAGCCCCGGCAGATTGGCATTCTGCAATTGGGGGCCGCCCATGGCCATGAACCGATTACCATTGGTATCGGGCTGGCCGAAGCGGGTGAGGATGGTGAACAGGTGGCCGCGATTGTCGCTGGAGTGACACTCCCCGCAGCCCGTAGACACAAAGTAAGGACCGAGGCCCGTTGCGGCCGTACGTATGGCGAAAAACCGGTCGTTGCCTTTTGCAAACAAAACCGACTGCGCCCGCGATAGGTTGACTGCACCACAAAGGCCATTGGCCGGGTTGATCATGTCGGGTATCATCTTGGTGCAATTGCTGAAGGTGGCGATAGCCGCAATGATGATTCCTATTACTGATAGCCGCTTTCTATTCATGCTGTTGTTGATGGATATTTCGGCAAATGTAGCAGCCACCATCCGGCAGCACTTGTTGAATCGGGAATACTTTTTGTGGAAATATATGCCGACCAGAAGCCAAATGTTAATCCGAGTGCACCGGCAATATCGCAAAGTGGGGAATAGCCAAACACCTACATTTTTTGGCGGTACACCTCGGAATCCCTAATTTAGTGCAAAAGCAACGTCATGTATAGCGGCCCCGTAGTCTA
Source organism: uncultured Bacteroidota bacterium (assembly GCA_903905685.1). Taxonomy (GTDB): domain Bacteria; phylum Bacteroidota; class Bacteroidia; order Chitinophagales; family Chitinophagaceae; genus CAIYTT01. The sequence goes on from CAIVHI010000221.1 coordinate 6,364, forward strand.
CTTCAATTTTCAAGACGGTATAGACCCCGTTAAGGTCAATAAGTTCATCCAGTTCACCACCGAGGCAGTGAAGCACTACAAGCCGTCGGAACTCTACTTCATGATATCGAGCAGCGGCGGCGATGTGGACTCCGGATTTGCGCTTTACAACTTTCTCGTTTCTCTGCAAGGCCAAATGCACATTACGATGCACAATGTGGGTGCCATAGACTCCATAGCCAACGTGATATTCCTCGCAGGGCAAAAACGCTATGCCGCTCCCAATGCTTCGTTCCTGTTTCATGGCATCAATGTCACCTTGCAGGGCATCTTCACCATCAGTGCCGTGAAGGAGCACCTCAGCAGATTGGAAATCCGCGAAAACCGAATCATCGACACCGTCATGAAGCAC
>CAIVHI010000222.1 GCA_903905685.1 uncultured Bacteroidota bacterium
AAAAAAGTGCAGCAGCGCAAAACGGTTTCGACCTTCATTTTGGGCTCGAGAAAGGTTTACGATTTCGCTGACGACAATCCAAGTATTTGCTTGATGGATGCAGGATATGTAAACGACGTGAGCGTAATCAGGAAAAACCCGAAGGTGGTCTCTATCAACAGCGCCATCGAGGTAGACCTCACCGGGCAGGTTTGTGCCGACTCCATCGGCTCCTACCAGTTCTCGGGCATCGGCGGCCAGATGGACTTTATGCGGGGTGCATCATTGTCAGACGGGGGCAAGCCAATTATCGCCATTCCGTCCACCACCAAAAAAGGGGTTTCGCGCATCGTTCCGTTCTTAAAGCCGGGTGCAGGAGTGGTAACCACGCGTGGCCATGTGCATTGGGTGATAACCGAATTCGGAGTGGTGAACCTTTATGGTAAAAATATGGACCAGCGTGCCCGTCTGTTGATTGGCATTGCTCATCCCGACCATAGGGATGAACTGTCGAAAGCCTATTTTGAACGATTCGGGAAGCTTATTTGAGCCTCATTTGCCGCATTTTCGCCACTTCGAAATAACCCCATATAGAAACTTTTTTGCCGTGGCTCCATTTTGTGGGGGGCATTGGGTAATTTTGCAATCCTAAAATCTGACGGATAGTTATGACGGTGAGATCAATGGCTGAGTTTGCAGCAAGCGGTGAACAACCTGAAGTATTGTTTTATGTTGGCTGTGCCGGCAGTTTCGACCAACGTGCGCAGAAAGTCACCAAGGCTTTCGCGCTTATTTTGGAGAAAGCCAACGTCAAGTTTGCCATTTTAGGTAAGGAGGAAGCATGCACCGGAGACCCTGCCCGTCGTGCAGGCAACGAATTCTTATTTCAAATGATGGCCTACAATAATATTGCCCTGCTCAATGGCTATGGAATCAAGAAGGTGGTAACCACCTGTCCGCACTGTTTCAATATCCTTAAGAACGAATACCCTGCATTAGGCGGCAACTACGATGTAGTGCACCATACTACTTTTCTACAAACACTCATCATGGAAGGGCGAATTACCATTAAGGGTGAGACTGCCCTTACGGGCAAAACCGTTACCTACCACGACAGTTGCTACTTGGGTCGCGGAAACGGCATATATGATGCTCCTCGGGAGGTACTCCAAAAGCTCAATGCCGAAATCAAGGAGATGGGGCGCTGTAAAAGTAATGGCATGTGTTGCGGTGCAGGTGGTGCGCAAATGTTCAAGGAAGAAGAAAAGGGCACTACGCGCGTCAACTTGGAGCGCACCGAGCAGGCATTGGAAACCGGCGCCAATGTGGTAGCTGCAAATTGTCCTTTCTGTATGACGATGCTCACTGATGGGGTGAAAAACAAGGAAAAGGAAGATACCGTAAAGGTGTTCGACATCGCCGAGTTGGTGGCTATGTCGATGGCGTAATCGTTTCGTCAACGCGGTAGTTTACGCCACGGACTTTCAGGTAATCCATCAGGAACTCAAAACATGGGTTGTGTGAGCCCACAAGCTCGGGCGGGAATACGCCTTTCTTGTCGAATAGCCCTTGCATTAACATTTCCAGACTCGCAGTGCAAGTAAACCCTGTGGTTCTTGCCATCGACGATAGCCCGGTTATGGGGTCGTTACGGTCAAGCAGGCTGTAGGTAACCTTCTTTTTTTCAAGGGCCGGAGTGGTGCCCTCTACCGTTATTTTCATAACTGTGAATTCCGATTCATCGGGTGCCGACTTCCATTTGTCAATTAATATTTTGGAGGTAAATTCCAAGGGAGAGATTTCCAATCCGTTCCAGTTGATTTTTCGGGTGTCGAAGAATCCACCCCCCTGCAATGATTTGATAAGGTCTATATGGCCGGGATAGCGTAAAGTACGTTCCTTCATGTTGGGGATATGGCCCTTGGTAAACAGCAAGGAGCGGAGCCCATCGGTATTGAATGCCTCCAAAGTACCCATGCCCTCGAAGTCGATCAATTCGGGGTCAGACAATGCAGGCAGTTCAGTGATTTTGCCGTTAATCATCATGCGGGCAGGCCGGGTATATTCTTCAATAACGTCAATAGGCGAAAATGGCGCTTTGTATTCATAAGGCTTGATACGCGTGGTGGGCAAGCCTCCAACCAGACATTCGAAACGGCTCACCTTCATTGCTACGTCATGATATCCCAAAATGAAGTTGCTCATGCCGGGTGCTACACCACAGTCGGTAATTACGGTTACGCCCATTTCGCGAGCCAATTCATCTAGGCCCGCCGAGTCTTCCGGAAAAAAGGAAATGTCCGCAACGCTTTTGCGAGATTGTATTACCGCTTCCAAGGCTTTGTAGCCCATAAAGCCGGGTAGACACGTAACTACAAAATCGAACGGTGCTAGAAGGGTAGGGTAGGAGTGGAAAGCCCCGAGGTCGAAAACACAACCCGTCACGTGGGGCGCCATAGCGGCCAAGGTGTTCAGCGCTTGTTGCGAGGCATCGAAAGCGGTTACTTCGTGTTTTTTTCCGAGGTCGTAGGCAATGGCCCGTCCCACCATTCCTGCACCCAATACACCGATTTTCATAGACCGCTAAGGTAATTCAAAAGCGTGGCCTGAAATTGGGAAACGGGTAAAAAATCGAACTTATCAGGGTACTCAGACCGCTGTTTCCATGCTCCGCACCAAATCCTTGATGTTCTTAAGGTGGGCGTCTTTGCCGGCTTGGCGCAATTTTTTCGCAGAATCGGTAAAGTAATGGTGGCTTTCCAGAAAACGAACCTGCAACCTATTCCACTCCAATTCCGTTTGTATCATACCGTAGATACCCAACTCGGTATAGAGTTTGTTGCCAATGGTGTAGAAGTCGTCCCGACCCAAGTAATCCAAGTCTGCATCGCAAATAATCTGTTCCAAGTGGTTGTGTGGGGTCTGCGGCATTTTGGTTGCCATAATCAGGCCGCAAATCACCGTAATTTGGGTATCGGTGTATCCGAAATCGGGTAAGTGCCTCTTGGCTATCTCGCAAGAAGTTTCTTCGTGGTTTTTGGGTTGAACCGTAAAGCCGGAATCATGAAACAACACTGCCGTCAACAGCAGTTTCAGGTTTTCGCCGTCAACTTGCTCAAGTCTAGCTAGATTCTCGGCAGCCGAATACACATCATTGATATGGCCAATACTGTGATAAAACAGGTTGGCGGGCAACTCCTTTTTCAGCTTACTGCTAATAAATTTCTTTACAGCCTCAAATTGCATAGTCGTATGGCGCGATATTCGGGAGCTAAAAGTAAGAAT
>CAIVHI010000223.1 GCA_903905685.1 uncultured Bacteroidota bacterium
AATACCTCAATTCCCGCTACAAGGCAACGCTTTACACTTGCGCATGAATTAGGGCACATAATAATACCTTGGCACACTGGAACAATCGTTGATGAAATCTTTACTCAAGGGACCCTGGATCGTCAGTATAGCATTTTAGAAGAGGAGGCTAATAATTTTGCGGCAGAACTTTTAATGCCGGAAGCTTGGGTGGAGTCACTCTATAGTGATAACAAGGATAGTTTATCAGAGTTGCACCGCGCTGTAGTGAACGCTGCAAATGTTTCTGATCAAGTTGCCGCAATACGCCTGATTCAGGTATTACCACCGGAAATAGTGTTCATTGCTGTAAATGGAGACAAAATAAAGTACATAGGTAAGACCGAAGCGACCACTGCACCAGTACCAAAAATTGGTGAATCGTTCGACAATCACTTTTATACCCTTTTCAGGGCTCACTCGACCTATCTTTCAAATTCCGCTGTTTACCACTGGTATGACCTTAATGCTGTGGTTGAATTGAATTTAGACGATTGTAGAACATGGTCTGAAATTTTGGCTAGAATTATTAGGGACACCGTCGGGAATGATGCAAATAAGAAACATTGGATGAGTATCAATGGAATTGTATCGTCAGCCAACGCTACTGTAAAGTCCCGAAATGACGACTACTCTATTATTGCTATAATTATAGCAATAAAAAATAAATTAAACCGTAAAGAATTGCAGTATTTATGGTGTCATGAGGACTTCAACTTGTTTGTTCATAAACGCGCTTACGATTTCTATCATGGAATTAAGAAGAAGAAATAGTCGCCCATTTCAACCGCCCAATCCAACACCATCCTACCACAGCTTTTAATCCAAAAGACAATCCTGTCCTTTTTCTGCGGTAGGTGATTGGGGCTTGGTCGGCTTTCGGGGTTCACCGTTTCCTATTGCCACCCCCAACAGTGCTACCGACATGAAATTGCCTACGCACATCAGGTAGTCGTAGGGCACTACCACCAAGAACAGGAATACCGCCATGTATATCTTGAAACTCGCCAACAGGAACATCTTGGGCGACATCTCCCGCCGTTTCCTCCAATACACTACCGCACCAAGGGTGATCACCAACCCGAGGGCGGCCATTTGCAATTCCTTCAGCAAGTGTATTTGTTCCAATATGGTGTGGCCCAGGTAGTGGCGTTCTATAAAATAGGCAAAGCCCACCCCACGGTTCAACTGTAGGGCGTGGCCAAAATTGTCTTGCTTGCTCCACTCCCATGCCGCCACCGTGTCGTAGTTGTTGTAGCTGGCGGCAATTACGCCGGGGTATCGGCACAACCACAGCAGCATGACCACGGCAATACACACCATTGCAGCGGCAGCACCCCCGGCCGACTTCCTGCCACCCGATGTTAAACGCACCCACGCATACAGGGGCAACCAAAGCAACAGGCTGTAACGCGACCAGATGCACAAACTGAGGGCCACGCCTTCCAAAATGCCTGCGCCGGTGCCCACGGCCAGCACTGCCAACATATAAAAAGCCGCAATGAGCAGTTCATTGGTCTCGCCCGGCACCGCACCATTGTAAACCAATATCATTTTAAGGGTGCCGAAGAGCAGCACAGCCAGACCTGCGGCCTGCCACACCGTTGCGCGGCGGGCGGCATACGTCAAAGTGGCCAAGCCCGCCAACAGCCATACGGCATAGCTCACGAGGCGGTAGTCGAAATGCCACCATTCGGCAGGCAGGTAGGGCAGCCACTTGAGGGGAAGGTTGTTGGGATATTCGGGATACCCGAAATAGTCTACCGGGGCGTAGGGAGAACGGCCGCCTACAAAGTTTTTGCACTGGTGGATGACCATGGGAATGACGTCGGATCGAAATGGGTCTATAGCCCATGTGCTTACTACCCGGCCATAATCTACCGCCATCGGCATACCGCCTAATATGACTGCCGCCGGCACCAGCCACCGCACCCATTTACGGGACGTTACGGGTTGTAAGCCAAGTTGTGGGCTTGACCGGTAACGCGCACCAAACCAAAGCCCCACCGCCACCGACGACAGGAAATAAGCCCATGCATTCTTGCCCTGCGACAACCAGCCGTGACTATAACTCACCAGCAGCAACAGGTTCTCGAACGTCAGCAACAGGGCGAACACACCGAAATACGCGGCATCGTTCCCGATGCAGCCCGCCAAAAACCGCCCCATCTTTTTCATGAACACAGGCTCAGGGGGTTGGGGGTGATGTGGACATAGAACTCAACGCAATCGGGCTATAGCTCACCACAAAAACAACGGCACCAGCCAAATGGGCGATACATAGAACGGGCTACTGTAGTAGGGCTCGTAATATTCTACGGTTTCATATTCCTCGATCACGGTTTCTTCGCCACCGCCCATGCCGGCACCATTGGCTCGGCCGTTTTCTTCGTCTTCGCGTTTGCGTTTGTTTTCTTCTTCCAGCAGGCCCATCATCAGCTCGGTGCCTTGGGCTATGATGTCTTCTATCACGTCTACCCCACCCAACTGCTCGGCTTTGAGGGCGCTCTTGCAAATTTCGTCCACCTCGTTCCAGGCGGCATCGCTCAGCATGTCCATCTGCCAGCCATTCACCGTCGTGTCGAAGCGGCCTTCGTTAATGAACGACATGAATACGATTTCGGCAGGATCCAGCTTTTTGTAAAGGGCCACCGCAATACGGAGGTCTTCGAAACGGGGGTCTACTTTGTAGTCGTCCCACTCGTCGTCAGTATTGAAGTCGAAAAACTTGGCGAAAGCGAATTCGCCCTTGGTTAGGTCTACGAAGGAGAAGACGTCGTACAGGCGCAGATACTCCTGAAAGCGTTTATTGAACACATTGTAGGTCTCGGTGCCTTTTGCCGATGGGGCGTAGTTGCGGCCTTTCACCTCCACATAGCCCTTGGCCATCAATTCAATAAATAAGGGCTCCAACATTTTGTCGTCTCCGTCGGCAAGAGTCGAAAAAGTATGGTTGCCCGCTATCATTTCATCCAAAAGCAGAATGGCCTGAAACGTTTTTTTGTTGGTTGCATTGATATACATACAGCTTGTTTTTTAATGGTTGCCCCACTCCCCGCGTTCCTGCGGGTTGGGTAGGTCAAAGTTAGCGGTTTGCCGCCATGCCCATGAAATTCCCAAAAAATTTGCAGATTTATTAATAGCCTCTACAGCATGCATATGGGCAAAATGTCGAAATTTACCCCAAACCAACCACCATGAACAACATGATTCATTTGAAAGTGGACGACGGCACAGCATTGGCGGCCTATGTGGCCATGCCGCAAGGCGAAGGGCCGTTTCCTGGCATCATCGTGTTTCAAGAAGCATTTGGCGTGAACAGCTATATGAAGCGGGTGGCCGACAAGCTCGCTGCCTCCGGCTATGTGGCCATAGTGCCCGAGCTGTTTCACCGCAGTGCGCCCGAAGGCTTCACCGCCTCCTATACCGACTTCCCGAGTGTGCGTGCGCACTTGGCCCACGTCACGAACGAGACCATCGAGGCCGATGCCCGAGCGTGCTTCGGCTGGCTGCAAAACAACCCGACCGTGGTGGCAGCCAAAATTGGGTGCATAGGGTTCTGCATGGGCGGCAAGGCCGCGTTCCTCACCAACTCTATACTGCCCGTTGCGGCATCGGTATCCTACTATGGTGGAGGCATCCACCTGCTTACCGATAGGGTTCCGCAATTGCACGGACCACAACTGCTGTTTTGGGGCGGCAAAGACGGCCATATCGTTACCGAACACCGCGATGCGGTAATCGCCGCATTCCGCGCAGCGGGAAAACCATTTGCCAACGTGGAACTGTCCTACGGAGACCATGGCTTTTCCTGCGACGAGCGCGCCGCCTACAATGCCGAGGCCGCCAAGGAAGCTTGGGCCATGATGCTTGCATTTTTCGCGAACAAATTGGGGTAAACCTAACCTGCATTTTAAACCGCAACAGCCTGCACTGTAAGCAAGTGCAGGCTG
>CAIVHI010000224.1 GCA_903905685.1 uncultured Bacteroidota bacterium
CCACACCACACCACACCACCCTATTCCCCGCCCGCCCATCGCTCACCCGGTAATCGAACAACCCGCATAGCCGCCGCTACAGGCACCGCATCATTTTTGGGCACTGCCACATGACACAAATTGCAGTTGCCTCGGCCGGTTCAACCTAAAACATTGCAAAGTCATTACCTTTGATGTATCATGCACGACATCATAAATGTAGTTATTGTTGAAGATGTAAAAGACATACGGGAGTCTCTACAGTTGCTCATTGGCAGCGCTCCCGGATTTAGTTGTGCTGGAGCTTATGCCACCGCTGAGGCGGCCATTGCCGACATTCCGGTGCTGAAGCCGCAGGTAGTCTTAATGGACATCAATCTGCCGGGAATGACGGGAGTTGAAGGTGTCCGCGTATTAAAAGAATCCTACCCCGACTTGAAATTCGTGATGTGCACCGTTTTTGAGGACGATGAGAACATTTTCAAGGCATTACAGGCGGGCGCAGGCGGCTATATCCTGAAAAACAATGCCCCACGTAAGATTCTTGATGCTATAAAAGATGTAACCGATGGCGGCACCCCAATGAGTGCAGACATAGCCAAAAAAGTGATTGGTGCGTTTCTCGACCGCAAACCGACATCCAAAACCGCTCTCCCCAACGACCTCACCAACCGAGAGATGGAAGTACTTCAATTACTTTCGAAAGGCTTCCACTATAAGGAAGTTGCCCAAAAACTTAACGTGAGTGTAGACACCGTTCGCAACCACTGCCGAAACATCTACGTCAAGCTGCACGTAACCAATAAGGTGGAGGCCATAAATGCCGTTTTCGGTGAACGATGACGCTTTTTTACGAGGTTGGGCAAGTAGTACAAAAGTACTATCCGGGATCTGTGCATGCACCATTGGCAGCCCTTTATAATACGAATTTATTTAATTCAACTGGCCCAAAATCGCTATTTTAGGGAGAAGAAACGGCCCACCTTGGCGCAATTTGGAAATGTAAGCGGTACGCATTCTAAAAAACTTCAAAGCCACACACCTCCTTACTGCACAAAACCCTACTTATGTGCTATTGCCAAATGAGCAGCAATTGGCAACCTTTGTGAAGCAAATCATTCTTAGCCAATCAATCATTACAGATAAAACAATGCCGACCCATCGGCCGTAAACCCTAAAATCATTTTTGCAAGTACCGTTTTGGAGAAAAGGGCACTTGCGTCCTGTTTACCCTTAAAATGCTATGACCCCTCCATGAAAAGGCTTGACCGTGAAGGTCAAGCCTTTTTGGTTTATAGCCCGTGCTTAACCTCCACTTCTGATTTTGGGTTGACCCAAAAAAGCGCCGGCTGCCCCTAATAGGAGGCGACCGGCGCTTGGAAAAGGCGTTCTCGGCAATGAATTATTTGATGACCACCAGCTTTTGCGTTTGTGCGGCACCGTTCAAATTCAAGGTAACGAAGTATACTCCCGCAGCCAGACCCGCGGTAGATTGGTTGAATACTTGGTTGCCACGCGAAACTTGGAGGGTGGAAGCACTCACCGTGCGGCCGGTAAGGTCGGCAACCGACAAGACAGCTTTACCGTCGGCCTCGCTGTTGGTATTAATGCTAAAGGCACTGCCTGCCGGATTGGGATACAGGCTGAAGAAGCCTTCGGCTTCGGCAACCTTGGCCACTTCGGTAGGATACCACAAGGTGTTGAGCGTAGTATTGGTCACGATGGGGGCATTGTAGTCGAAATAGATGGAAGCCTTGTTTTTGAACTGCGTGCCGATGGAAAGGCCATGGCGTTGCTTGATGGTGTAGGTCAGCATGCCGCAACTGCTTTGGGGATGGTACACATCCAGATAAGGCAGGTCGATATTCGAAAACACGAACTTCACAACACCGGTTGTACTCAAATCTACTTGACATTGTGCCGATGAGTAAACAGGAGTCAATGTCTTCCAATCCAAATTGGCATCGAGCGTATCGATCACAACAATGTTTTGAGCCATAAATGTACCCGTGTTTTGGAAGTGTACCATGTATTCCAGTACAGAGTCATTTGAAGTTATATAACCTTGGGCACCTGTGCCTTTGGGGGAAACTTCTTTAAAATTGGGATCAAAGGAGCTCACTACTGTAGTGGTGAAATAGTTGACATTGTCCCAAGGAGAGTAGTCGGCAAGCCAATTGCTCATAGGAGCTGCATAAGAAACGGAGTCTTTATACACTACAGCCGTTCCAAGCGGCACATACGTTGGCACCATACTGTTCATATAAAACGCTTGAGACGCTCCTGCCGCCAGCGACAATCCGGAACCACCGTTGGTGCTATACCAAGTGGCGCTGTCGGCCACCAATACCCCGGACGGAGTCATGGACGGTGCCAGCAATTGGCCATCGGTCTTGTAGCCCGCCAAGACGGCCGCTTCGGTAGATGTACCTTCATTGGAAATGATGGATACCTGCGTATACATATTACCGGGAACTGCATAGTTGTAGTCCCAAGTGCTGATGTGCATGCTGTGGATGGGGTTCATGGAGTTGGCAAAGTTGACGGGAGTTGAACACCCCGCACCTGAGCCAACCGTCACCACGATGCCGTTGGACTGGCACGATGAGAGCGGGTAATAGGAAAGGATGGTTTCCGTCACGGTATAAGTACCTGCGGGTACAATAAAGGAGTAATTGCCCGAATCATCGGTATACGTATAACCAATACCAGTGCAATACACTTGGATATTGTGAATGCCCGGCTCGCCGGCATCCCTGACGCAATTGTTATTGACATCATAGTAGATATTGCCCTTGATGGTGCAGAAACAGCTGCTGTCGGCAACGTTGTAGGGCACGTAGTTGTATGCCTCGGCAAAACAACCCGAAACGTCGGTCACGCCAATCCAATAGGGGCCGGTCGCAAGTCCAGATACCGTGGTTGTCGTTCCGGTGGCACCGGTCGTCCAAGTATACGGGGCTGTGCCGCCGCCTGCCATTGCATAAACCGAGCCATCTGCGGTGAAGATGCAGGAAGCAGGCGTTGTGGATGTGCCCAAGGTAACCGGGGAGGTGCTACCGATGATGCCTCCGCACGATGCAACGCAACTGTTGGCATCGGTAACCGTAACGCTGTAATAGCCGGCAGGCAAGCTTGATACCGAACTGGTGGTGGCTCCGGTACTCCAATGGTAGGTCAATGGTGCTACACCCCCCGTCACGGCAGCCGATATGGAGCCGGTAGACAGTGTACAAAGGGCGGGAGACGACCCGAAGCCTATCGTCATCATGTCTATTGGAGGAACAACCACCGAGCCGGTTTGCACGCAGCCCATCGCGTCAACAACCCTAAAGTAATAGGTGCCCGCAGCAAGGCCGGTAGCCGTACTGCCGGTTTGGATGGGCGAAGTGTAGAACGTGTCGTGATATGGAGGAGTTCCGCCCGAGACTGTCAAGGTTGCCGTACCCGTGCCCGAAGTGCATAGGCTGGGAGTTGCAGTATAGGTCACGGTAATGGGGGTGGAAATTGAAACATATGCGTATCCGGAGCCAATGCAACCGTTCGCATCTGTCACATTCACTTCGTAGTATCCGCCAACGAGACCTCCTATGCTTTGGGTGGTGGCACCGGTGCCCCATATATAGGAATAGGGTGAAGTGCCGCCGGACCCGAACGCTATGGCTGCACCATCGTTTTCGAGGCATGTAGCGGGCGTTGGTGTAGTGGCGACAGAGATGTACGGAGTCTGGTTTATATTAGCAAAACCCGTGGCAACACAGCCAAGTGCATCGGTAACTGTCAGGTTGTAACTGCCCATTATCAAGCCTGAAATGGAGGTTGAGGTACTGCCCGTGTTCCACAAATAGGTATAGGGAGCCACTCCCGCACCACCCGTTGCAATAGTGGCCACGGCGGTGCCGTTGGTGCAACTCGCGGCGGTAGTGGCAACGTTGACGGCAAACGTAGGTGTAGAGCCCATGGAGTCGATAAGCGAGTAACCTCTAAAGGTGCCAAAAGCGCACCCGGCCGCATCAACCACATTCAAACCATACATGCCGGACGGCAGCGTGGCCGGATTGGTGGTGCCCACCACTGCACCGGTATTGAGATTGACCCAATAGTAGGAAAATGGTGCAACACCGCCGGTAATGGTTGCCGACGCAGAGCCTGTGGCTCCGCAATAGGCCGGAGTCGGGTTGAAGGAAAGCGTGAATGGCGCCGTGCCGTTGTAAGTACCTGTATCCGACGTCGTATACAGGGAGTCGTTGGCATAAACCGATACCGGGCCACCGATATAATGGTACAGGGTATCGGTATAGCCATGAACACCGGTATGGTAGGCCGAGCCGGTGGTGGTGCCACCGCTCCACTCCACTGCGAAGGGCCAAGTACCTGTTGAGGGCCAGTGTGCGACAAGCACACCATTCGAGTCGCATGGCGGGGTGACGACCGTAAAAGTCACGGCCCCCTGCGCGAAGCATCCTGTTGCAACCAGCAACAGGAGCAGGATTTGGATGGAGATTTTCCTCATAAAAAGACAGTTTGAAATGTTGATGAATACAGTAAAAGACACTCTACAATGCCAATTTGTTAGAACCTCCAGAAAATAAATTTCAACTTTAATTGGTAGTTATTCCCCAATCGAATTTTATTGCCAAGGACCGTTTGGATTTTGGCGACGCCGGTCCTTTGGACGTCTGAACAATGGACGCTACTTGGATTTTGCACTTTATGGATTCGCGCTACCCCCTCTTCGATAATGGCGATTGCCCAACAGCTCCCACCCACAGCAATATCCTACCCACTTTAACGTTTTCCATAGTTATAGCTCCATTTTTCAAACAAAAAAATCAATTGTAATGAGACAATCCTTATTCATAGCGGCAGCGACATCGATGCTGTTGGCATTGGCGGCGACCATGAATGCACAAACCGTAGTTGAAGGCCATTGGGGCAAACCGTACCTGAACGTCGCATACTCGGCTGCGGCAGCAAACGATGGGGGATACATACTTACCGGCCTCACAAAAAACGGAATCAATGATGCCTATGGCGATATATTGGTGATAAAGTTGGACAGCCATGCAGATACCCAATGGACGTTTACCTATGGTGGCCCATTGCTGGAAGGCGGCAATTGCGTAATCAAGACAGCCGATGGCGGCTACATGGTCTCCGGCCACACCCAAGATTTCGGCTCGGTAGATTGTGATGCGTTTATGCTGAAATTGGACGGCGCGGGCAATAGGCTTTGGCTGAAACACTATGGCAGCTATGCCGACGATATTGCCGAAGGGACCATTCAATTACCGACGGGTGGCTACATTTTTGCCGGCATTACCGAAAGCTATGGAAATGCCGATACCTCGAGCCGCGTGCGCCATATGTATGTGGTAAAAACCGACAGTGTCGGAGATACGGTATGGACGAAGTTCTATGCCGGGGCGGGCAGCGAATATGGCTATTCCATTGCACCCGTGGCTACCGGTGGATATTTGGCGGTGGGCTGGACCACCAGCTACGGAGCGGGTGAAAAAGACTGCTGGCTGCTGCGCCTCACCGAC
>CAIVHI010000225.1 GCA_903905685.1 uncultured Bacteroidota bacterium
GAGGTGATGATGAAGGAAGTGGCCGACATCAAGGCTGCCATCAACCCCAATGAAGTGCTATTTGTTGTGGACTCCATGACGGGCCAAGATGCCGTAAATACTGCCAAGGCATTTAATGAGCGGCTCGACTTTACGGGCGTGGTGCTCACCAAGCTAGATGGCGATACCCGCGGCGGTGCGGCATTGTCCATCCGCTATGTGGTAGACAAGCCCATCAAGTTTGTAAGCATGGGCGAGAAGATGGACACCTTGGATGTGTTCTACCCCGAGCGTATGGCGCAACGGATATTGGGCATGGGCGATATCACGACCCTCGTGGAGCGCGCGCAAGCACAGTATGACGAAGTACAGGCCAAAAAACTCGAAAAGAAAATACGCGCCAACAAATTCGACTTTGAAGACTTCCGCGAGCAACTGAACCAAATCAAGAAAATGGGTAACATCAAAGACTTGTTGGCGATGCTGCCCGGCGTTGGTAAGGCCATGAAGGACATCGATATATCTGACGATGCCTTCAAGGGTATCGAAGCGATGATCAATTCCATGACCCCGTTCGAACGGCAAAACCCCGAGGTGATTGATGGTAGTCGCCGCAAGCGCATAGCCAAGGGCAGCGGCAAAGATGTGAATGAGGTGAACGCCTTCATGAAGCAGTTTGAACAAATGAAGGTCATGATGGGCCAAATCAACAAAATGAAAGGCATGGGTATGCCTGGTGCAGGATTAGGCAGGAGGTAAAAAAGATTTCATGTTGCGAAGTGGTTTTTGAAATATATTTTTACGTACCTTTGCAGTCCTAAAATTTTTTAGTTATCCCAAAATAATTTCTATTATTTATGTCGGTAAAAATTCGCCTACAAAGACACGGGTCAAAAAAGCGCCCTTTCTACTTCATCGTAGTAGCCAACACAACGGCTCCCCGCGACGGTAAGTTCATCGAGAAACTCGGTACTTACAATCCTTTGACTGTTCCTGCAACCATCCGCATCAACCGCGAACGTGCGATGCACTGGTTGAATGATGGTGCACAACCCACCAACACCTGCCGCCGCATTATGTCGTTCAAGGGTGTATTGTATCTGAAACACTTGATGCGTGGTGTATCCTTGGGTCTGTTTGACGAGGCTACAGCTCTCGAGAAATTCGAAACTTGGAATGCCGAGCATGAAGAATTGGTGGCCAAGCGCGAAGAAGCACACCGCAAACACAAATCCGACAAGCGTCACGCCGTTACTCTGGATTCGGTTCGCAAAGTGGAAGAAAAGAACCTCGCCCGCCAAGCTGCTGCAGAGACAGCCGAGCCAGCTGCGACAGAAGAATAAGATTCTATTTTATGCAAAAATCTTTGAGGGATGCTCCGGCATCCCTCTTTTTCATTTGGGTAAATCAGCGGTATTGAAACTGAGTTCAGCAGGGTTCTGGAAAGCAAGTGCAAACTCCAACTGGAGGAATACCTTTGCCCTTCAGCGGAGAACCGCGTATCCTCCTCTTCGGAAACCCTACCGGCGCAGTGCAGCCAAATTGGGGCTAACCCGATGCAGAATCAACGTTGAAGTACGAAAGTGGAGTCCTTGTCAAGAAGAGAAGCAAAATAGACTGCACCTGCATGGGTGAGGTGCCTACAGTCTTGGCTGATGTATTTACAGTCGGGCGTGAATACCGGCATAGTGCCCTTGTCGTCCATCACCATGCCAATGAGGTTGATGTACCTGTTGCCCCAGTCTTTTTTCAGCATGTCGTTCACGCGGTAGTAGTTGGGCTCCATGGGGGTTCTTTGTTTGCAGTAGCCCGCCGTTTTCCGGTTGCTGTAAAAGAAGCCATTGCTGATACCGAAATTCTTGGTGCCCAATACCCACACCTTGTTGGAGTCAATTTTATACTGGGCACTTAGGGCATGGTAGCCATCTCTCGAAAGCTCGGAAAACAAGACGTAGTTGGCAGTATTCAATTTGGTTTGGGCATTTCCACAGCGGTCCAGGCCGGGTGCATAAGATATTTCGATATCCTTGCCGTATTTCGATTCCAACAGCAGGTTGGCGCCATCGCGGGCGAAGCTGTTTCCAATCACAAGAATCTTGATTTTGTCCGCAGATGCAAAATCGCCCGTCATGGTTTCAATACGGTGGTTGTAGTTGGAGTGCATGTTTTTGGTGATGTGGCTTGAGCTAACTTCCAACTCCGGGATGTCGCTGAGCACGCCCGATAGGGAGTATATTTTCAAGGCAAATAGGGTGGTGGCCAAGAATACCGAGCCCGTTACCCAAAGCAATGCCGGCGTTTTCACCAGCTTCTTGTTGCGGAAAGGTTGCTCTACAAAATAGTACGACAGGGTAGAAAACAATATGATTACCAGAAGCATGATTCCTGCTTGCGCCAAATCATACTTCTGAATAAGGAAATAACGCGTAAATGCCAGCACGACTTGGTGCCACATATATAGGCTGAAGCTGATAACCCCAACGCCTACCATTAATTTGTTCTCCAAAACAAGCGTTGCCAGTTTGTCGGTCTGGTTGGCCGTTACCAAAATGCTTATACTGAGCAGCACGGTTGCTATGAGCAGGATGTAGGCGGGTATGCCTATATTTAAGACCATCAATGCAATCAACAACAGGATTTGGGGTAGGGCGAACTTGTTTTTTATGGTGTCGTTTTTCAATACGGCTGCACCGATGCCGCC
>CAIVHI010000226.1 GCA_903905685.1 uncultured Bacteroidota bacterium
CGCTCGGTCACTTGGGGAGTCGTAAACGGTCGGTCCAGCATTTTGCTGAAAGCTTCCTGCATTTGGAGCTTCTTTTCGGGAGTCTGGTTATTGAGGCCGTTGTTCAATATCTTGAATATCAAGCGATCGCCTTCTTCGCCATACTTGCCGGTCAGGGTTTCCAGATTCTCCATGGCAGGCGTCTCCAGTGGTTGGAATCCGTACAACTCAAATAGCCCGCGTAGGATATTCAAAATATATTGGCGTTTCCTAACTTCTACAGGGCCGAAATCTCGGGTGCCTTGGGGTATAGATGGCTTACTCATAAGATCATTTTTACTTTGACATCGGGCTTCATGCCGGCCGGGCTATGTGCGGCGTACTTCCTTATAATTGCATCGGTTCCCGCATCAATCAGGTTGTACACATCCAGATAACCCTCTTGTGGGCCATACCAAGGGTCAGGAACATCGGCATGCTTACCGGGATACAGTTCATTCAGGAACAGCATCACTTTACTCATTTTGCCCACTACGCCGCACCTCCTGCACTCCCGCTCCAAATCTTTCAGCACATCGCTGGCCATGGCATAAACGACATCGAATTGGTCTAAGTCTTCAACTGAGAAGCGGCGAGCACGTTGGGCGGAAATATCCACGCCGTGCTCCATACATACTTGCATGGAAAAGGGGTGGGGTTGTTCCCCAACATGGTAGCCTTCCACGCCCGCAGAGTCTACTTTCCAATCCAAGCCTACATCATGAACCTTGCGGTTCAGCAAGCCATCTGCTATTGGCGACCGACAAATATTGCCGATGCAGACGAACAAAATACGCATAGTGTGGCAAATTTACACAAAATGGGGCCATCCGGCCCTTCGGTTCCGTCCAAATTCTCCTCAATCCGTTTTTGCTATCCTGAACCCAATGTATCCACCGGTCACTTCCGGGAAGTTGAAGAACCGGCAGGTGGGGTGCTTCTTACCCGAGCACTTCACCCAATTGCCACCTCTTTGCACCTTCATCGTGCCTTTTTCAGGCCCTTTCGGATTAATAACCGCACTCCGGCTGTAGTAATCTTCGGCATACCAGTCTGCACACCAATCCCACACTTCGAAGTCTGTAGGGGTTGGCTTGCTCTCGGCCGATTCCTCGGTGTGTTTCAATTTACCTTTTTTGTCCAGAGTGGGGTAGAGTTGGGCGCTCGTGGGTTGAACAATGCCTTTTATTGCAGCATATTCCCATTCTGCTTCGGTTGGCAGGTGGTATTTTTTCATGGTTGCCTTGCTAAGCCAATCGCAGTAGGCCGATGCGTCATACCAGCTCACATGCAATACGGCCCTTCCATAGTCGTAAGGCTGTAGCGGGTTCCCATTTTCGTCGTCCTTCCAAGTCACCCCGTTCTTACGGCGCAATATTTTGTCCTTGGCGTTCTCGTTTTTGTAGGTGTAAACAAAACTGTTGCCTTCCCGCTCTGCATAAGTTCGGTAGCCGGTTGCCTTAATGAAGCGTTCAAATTCTGAGACGGTCACTTCATGGCCGCATATATAGTAATTATTCAGCATCACCGAGTGCTCGGGTTGGGTTGCGGCTCCTCCGTTATTGTCGCCCATGGTAAATGCCCCTCCTTCTACATATACCATGCCGTCGGCCGTGTCATGCACCATAAATGGCGACATCACTACATAATCCTTGGTGGCCGTGGCATTATCTTCAGCTTCAGCATCACTGGTTTCAATAGCTGTCGCGGCAGCATGTTTTTTGTCTCCTTTCTTGCCTTTGGTGGGTTTTTCGGGTGCTGCTGCAACCGTATCCGGCGCATGGGTTACCAACGAAGCCATGGAGCCTTCCACTTCAATAGGCGTGGGCGGCACGGGCGTATTCGGCTGAGGAATGATGGCCGCGGCAGGTGCCTTGTTTTCCTGTACAGGTTCTCCAGGCGCATCACGTATATGTTTTTTTTTCTTTTTTGGTTGCTGCTGTGGTGCCGGTTCCACGGCGACCGCAGCAACGGTCTGTCCACCGGTAACAACGCTTCTGGAGTCGACGTCAAGGATTGCCTTACCTAAATCCGTATCGCTTTCCGGCGAATGTTCGGTTATTGTGGCTTCATGTCCTTTCGAAGCTATAACCGAACTTGGCCGTTTCTCGAGGAGCATTACCGTGTCTTGCCCCACAATCTTTTGTGCCGTGGCACTAAATGAGGGCTTGGCTTTGGTATCTTCAGGTTTTTTGTCTACTGCTGTAGCCACGGAATCCGATGTGGCCTTTTTGTTCTTTCCTGATGTTTTTTTTGCGGCTGCCTTTTTAACAACCACCTTGCCGGCTACCGAATCTAAGACACGGTGCGCAACCTTGTTAGAGTCTGCGTCAGTCGCTGCAACTCTTAAACCGCCGCTTGGGGCTTGGGTTTTTGTCGCGGCTATGGGTTCCTTTGTTGGGGAGGTTGTCGGCACTATTGGGGTTGCGGACTTGCTTGAGGTCTTTGAGGAGCTATCAGTAGCCGTAGAAGCAATGCGCTTGTTTGGTGTAGGGTTGACTATCGAAGGCTTTTTAGGGGTGGGTTTAGCTGTTTCAGGTATTGAATCATCCCATTCCGATGTCGAATTCAGGAGCCGCTTACCCCCGAGGTCGGCAAGCGAATCGAGCAACGGCACTTCCAGTCCGCTGGAAATATCCCCCCTTTTTTTTCTTGCCGGCGGTGTAGGTGTTTTTTGAACCGGCACGGGAGATGCCGTGTCGCGTGTGGCGGGCGCCAAGGGTGCGGAGAAAGTTGTCCCTTTTAAGGAGTCTGTACTATCGGCACGAAAGGTAACGTGCAATTGTTGTTCAATGCCAAATTTCTTAACAATGACTTGCGACCTGAAAATATCCGAAGTGTCGGTACTGTTTACGATTTTCAATTTATAAGTGCCCTTGCCAAAAATGAATTTTTCTCCGGTATCGCGCTTTATATGGCCCTTGAGTTTGCCATTGATGTAAACTTTTGCATCGCGGTCGGCCACAATCCTCAAAATGTATTTGTCGGTCAATACTTCGGTCAATCTTCCCTTCCAAAGTTTGTCGTCCCTCCATTCTCCTTCAAACAATTCGCCGGTTTTCCAAGAATAAACGCCGTGGCCGTGTTTTTTGTCGTTCTTAAAAGCACCCGCATACTTTTCGCCATTTGCCCATGTGTACACGCCATAGTCCTGTTTTCGATTCTTTTTGTCTAGTGAGCCGAAAAACTCGTCTTCGTTGGGCAATTTGACAGAAACGGTGTGCTCGTTGAACGTGCTATGCTTGATTTCTTCATCGGTAATGTCTTCTATGTAAGACATGTCTTCGGGTAGTTTTCGCGCAGCGCCAAGTACGGTTTTTGCCAGTTTGGCGGTCTTGACGTGGATTTCCTTTATCGAGTCGGTAATGATTTCCACCTTGCTGAAATATTCCGACAAACTATTGTCGGTTGTAGGATGGCCTATACTGTCCAACTTACCCAACCCAGTGCAAATCAAGAAGTTGTAGTTTTGAAGCCCGTGGGCCACCAAGTATTTTTTCACGCATTCGGCACGTTCGTCCGAGATCGATTTACCTTCCTTTTTGTTCCCATCCCCGTCGGCATACCCATAAATCAGCACATATTGACGTTTGTTGATGGCGCGCCATCCTACCAACGAGTCCAATTTCTTTTTCGCCTTTACATTTAAGGAAGGCGAGCCCGGTTGGAAAGTAATTTCGAAGGTTTTGCCGTTTTCCTGTGCATGCAGATTCAATGCCCCAAAAATGCACCACAGGCATACCGAAAGTAGGAGGAATTTCTTCATAGCCGCCCCCAAAAGTAGTATAAATCCACAGATTAAAGCAAAAAATAAATATGTGCAAATAGGTCAAGTAGTTGCCATTTGCCTCCCCGCTGGTCCTTGTAAGATCCTAACTCCAAATCGCTCAACGAATTGTATTGCCCGTCCGGTAGCTTAAATGGCTTAAATTTGCAGGCCCGCGCAATATCGGTATTCGGGCAAGCCGAGAATGATGGCGGATTTCCACTATGATAAGTCACGCATCGGTACAGGAGGTAATGGCGCGGGCAGACATTGTCGAGGTCATTGGGCAATTTCTCCGCCTCAAGCGCCGCGGCACCAACTATTTGGCCAATTGCCCATTCCATAACGAGAAAACGCCCTCTTTCAATGTCTCTCCGTCCAAGGGTATCTACAAATGTTTTGGCTGCGGAAAGGCGGGCAACGTCGTTTCCTTTTTGCAAGAGCACGAAAAACTTACGTATCCGGAGGCCATAAAATGGCTGGCCGATTACTATAAAATCCAGATTGCCGAGACCGAAGCATCGCCCGAACGGCAGCAGCAACAGCAGGTTGCCGAATCGCTCCGTTTGCTGAACGAGTATGCGGCCTCTTATTTCGCCAAGTATCTCACAGACTCGGATGAAGGGAAAGTTGTGGGGATGTCCTACTTCAAGCAGCGGGGATTCCGTCAAGAGACTATCGACAAGTTCCGCCTAGGATTCAATAGCGACCACAACGATGATTTCTACCGCAATGCCATCAAAAAAGGCTATTCAATAGACCTACTCGAGAAGGCAGGATTGATTAAAAATAGAAATGGGACATATTATGATGTTTACCGAGGTCGCGTCATCTTCCCCATTCAGAGCAATTCCGGGCGCATATTGGGATTCGGGGCACGAATCCTGAAAACGACGGAGAAGGCTCCCAAGTACATCAATACCCCGGAGAACGAAATCTACATTAAGCACAAAGTGCTTTACGGCCTTTATCAAAGCCGTCAAGCCATTGGCAAACACGATGAGTGCTACCTGGTAGAAGGATATACCGACGTCATTTCCCTGCATCAGGGTGGGGTGGAGAATGTGGTTGCCAGCAGTGGCACGTCGCTCACGGAAGACCAATTGCGTATGATTGGTCAGCTTACCAAGAACCTCACCATACTTTACGATGGCGATGCGGCCGGCATCAAGGCCGCCTTACGGGGACTTGATATGGCGCTTTCGCAGAGCTTCAATGTGCAGTTGGTGTTGTTGCCCGAAGGCGACGACCCCGATAGCTACATCCAAAAAATGGGTGCGGCAAAATTCCGAGAGTATGTAAATGCCAACAAAACCGATATCATTTCGTTCCGAATGCAGGTTGGGATGAAGGAGGTGGGCAACGACCCTATCAAGAAGTCGAAGCTGGTGAATGAGGTTGCAGAAACCATTTCCCGCATCAACAAGGTGGAAGAGTTTTCGTTGCAATCGCATTACATCCGCATTGCCGCCGCTAAGCTCGATGTGGATGAAGCCGGCCTTATTGCGCTCATCAACAAGAACATACGCGAGCGTATAGAGACCGAACAAAAACAGAAGAAGGATGGGGCGCAGCCCGGTCAACTCCCATCTGACGTACCGCCCGAGTTTACCGACGATGACGCAACCGCCACTACCTCAAAATTTGATGACAGTCAGGAATGGCAACTGCTGCGCGTTCTCATAGAGTTTGGCCACCTTCCATACGGACCGGACGACCTTAAAACTACAGTAGCCCACCATATTCACGCCATTGTAGATCCCGAGTTGTTGGAAGATGAATGGGTAAGGAAACTATACGATGAATATTTTGGGCATATGGCCCGCTTCGGCGATACCCCTGAGACTTTCTACTTCATCAACCATCCCGACGAGTATGTTCGAACACGTATGGCCAATTTGCTGCATCCGCGAAAGGAAATCAGCAATAAATGGCGAGAAAGGTATGGTATCGAGTCGCTTACGGGTAATCTGGTCTATGTGTCGGACGTAGACAGTTCGCTGGCCTATTTTGAATTGAAAAAACTGTTGGAATTTCAGGAGCATGTTTGGAACTTGCTCAAAGATGAACACGATGAGGCCAAACAACACGCGCTCCAAGTGCGCTACATGGAGCTAAAGGCCACCGAGCGTGACATTCTCAAGAAGCACGGCACCGTGGTGTATCAATTGTTGAAACGTAAAATGAGGTAGTATGGCAAGAATATTGGCCCTAGATTTTGGGCGGAAAAGGACAGGAGTGGCAGCTACGGACCCGGAACAGATTATTGCGGTGCCTTTAGAAACCGTAGATACGGACACCCTTATCGGTTATTTGAAAAAATATATGATGACGGAACCCGTAGAACGAGTGGTGGTGGGTTACCCGTTGGCGTTGGATGGAAGCCCAACCGATGCCACGCCTATGGTAGACAA
>CAIVHI010000227.1 GCA_903905685.1 uncultured Bacteroidota bacterium
AAGTATAGATTTGATCTGCCGTTTTGGAACGGTTTTTGCTGTACCTTTGTAGGTCAACGTGGTTGATTACCGTGAATTATGCCGAAGTGTTTGATTTTGATATTGTTGTTGTTTACCGGCGCTGTTGCCTTCGGCAGGCAGCGGGGTGAAGACTCGGTATATGTGTCTATGAGGACGCATGGGCATAGGCACCACACCCGCCCCCCCTTCAGCTATATCGGTTTCAGCACGGGCATCAACAATCCCGGCGGCATTTTGGGGTTGGATTATGAGTTGCCTGTAAAGAAATATTTCTCTTTGGGTGCCGGGCTGGGCTTCAGTTCTTGGGGCAACAAGCTGCACGTGGAAGGCAAGTATTACATGGACAAGCACCAAAGGGGATGGGCATTGTTGGCCGGCTTGGGCTACAATACGGGCGTCTACAACTTCAAAACCCATTTACGCACCGCAGGCGGTGGCCGCCAAGAAGTGACCTTCAACCTGCAACCCGTGGGCAGCTATTTCGTTGGCGCGGCCAAGTATTGGCGCATAGGCAGGAAGTATAACAGGTTCTTTATAGATGCGGGCTGGGACATTCCCCTCATGCCGCCGCATTACGACATGGTGGGCGGCGGCCCGCTCACCGAAAGCTCGACCACCTATATGAACCGACGGTCGCCCGGTGGGCTCATGCTGGGCTTCGGCTGCTCGTTCGGGCTGCACCATTGATTCCCGGCGGAATCTTAGTGCTCATATATATATAGCTCCAACGTATAGTTTTTCCTTTCTTTACTGTAAGTGACCTCCAACGCCACGTGCGATGGGCATTTTTCCAACGAAGTTTCGGGCGTGATGTGGGGCAGGAACGCCACCTTGTCCCAAGGCTCGGCACCCGGCTTGAGGTTTTCAGTGGCCAGTGCCGTATAGCCTTGCGGCTTAAGGCAATTGTCTAGCACCTGTATGTAATGGTTGTAGGCTGTGCGCACCGCAACGGTGTCATCAGTTTGCAGGAGGGCACCCTCATAGAACGTGCCCTTCGAATACACGAATCGGGCAGCCACAGTGCCGGGAATCTTCACGCCGCAATCCCAAACGATGTTGTACATATTGTCGCTCACCTGCCGCCCCTTGATGTTGCGGAATTGGTTGGGGGCATCGCGCATAATGGTGGTGAGCGCATCCTTGAAGCCATCATCCTGCGCGCGGCAAAGCGTGGCAGACAACAAAGCCGGGACGGCGAGCAGGGTGAAGAAACGATTCATGGGGTAAAGTTAACTTGGTCCGTCCAAATATTGGGTTGGGTGCCTATGATTAGCGCCAATCGTAAAAAAGGGGGAAAAGCCGAAAAGAACATTTTCCTTTGAAACCCAAGACTTTATCCCGAAATTACGTCTTTATATACAGGCAGCGCGGCCGGCCGGCGGGCTACCAAAAACTTGAGCAATCATGAAAACGAAAAACATCTTATTCGCACTGTGCCTCCTCGCCCTCTGCCCCGGCTTGGGTCGTGCCCAGATTATCGAGACGGTGGCGGGAAATGGTGGCCATACCTACAATGGTGATAGCCTGGCAGCAACGGCAACCGCATTTACTCCCGTTGGTATGGCCTTCAATTCAAAAGGCGAATTGTACTTTTCAACGTATGACTGTCGAATCCGAAAAATCACAAGTTCCGGTATTGTAGTTACCGTTGCGGGAATCGGCTATGACAGCAGCTACCGAGGCAACAACATTCCCGCCAAATTGGCCAATTTGAGTTCTCCTTCGGGTTTGGCTTTCGACAAGGCTGGGAATCTGTTTGTCTGTGATGCGGGCAACAACCAAATCCGGAAAATCGACACCTTGGGGATGATTTCCCTTGTGGCCGGAATCGATACCGGTTACGGCTTGGGTGGGGGCTATAACGGTGATAGCCTCCTCCCGACAAAAACAAAACTGAACGAACCTAAGGCTATTTTGGTCTGCACGGACAACTCCATTGTTTTTTCAGAATTTGGAAGCAACAGAATTCGAAAGCTGTCTTCGACAGGCACAATCAGCACAATTGCCGGGACCGGTGTAATGGGGTTTTATGGCGACGGCATTCCGGCAACGGATGCGAGCTTGTGGGGCCCGATGGGTTTGGTTGAAGACAAACGGGGCAACATCATATTTTGCGATGAAGGAAGCAACAGTTTAAGAAAAATAAATACAGATGGCATTATTTCTACGATTTGTGGAAATGGCTATGCGGGGAATACAGGTGATGACGGCCCTGCATCAGCTGGTCAATTGGTTGACCCACTTGATGTCCGAATTGACGATGTCGGAAATATGTATATATCAAATCCATCGGCTGCAAGAATACGTATGATTGATACCGGGATGATTTTGCATACGTATGTCGGCAATGGATACGCCGGGTACAATGGAGACGGTATCCCGGCGACCAGTGCGGAATTGTATCTGCCAACGATGATGGCGATGGATGCACGTTTTAATCTCTATTTCTCAGACGAGTTTAACTATCGAATCCGCAGCGTAAATAACACAGAAATAATTAATATAAAAAATAAATACACATATGGTATATACGCTTATCCGAATCCAGTGTCCAATGATGGGGTACTTAATGTGGCAATAACTGGTGAATTTTCTGGGAATGCCGACTTGCAATTGACGAACCAAGTCGGGATTCCAGTTGAGACTATCCAATTGCCACAAGATTTC
>CAIVHI010000228.1 GCA_903905685.1 uncultured Bacteroidota bacterium
CTACAAATGGATTGAGTACCACAAGTACAAATTCACCGCCGATTTCTACCAGAAAATCGTAGGCAACATGGTATTGCGCTTTGCCGCCAAATATGGTTTCATGGGCTACTACAACTCCGGTATCGGGTTCTCACCGTTCGAGCGCTTCCAAGTGGGCGGCGATGGGCTTTCGGGCTACTCCTACTTCATAGGCAAGGACATCATTTCCCAACGTGGCTATGAGGTTTACGCATCGGGCTCCACCATCTTCAACAAATACACTGCCGAAGTTAGGTACCCCTTCTCGCTTGCACCTACGGCTACAATTTATGGCTTGCTTTTTGCCGATGCCGCCAATGGCTGGGCAGACTTCTCCCAGTACAATCCGTTTGTGCTCAATCGCGACGTGGGTGTTGGCGTTAGGATATTTTTACCAATGTTCGGCCTGTTGGGTCTCGATTATGGCATAGGCCTTGATAGATATAATCCGGCGGGTGGAACCACTTCATTTAAGGACATGTCGAAATTCAACTTCATGTTGGGCTTCGAGCCTGAATAGGCCTACCGGAGTGTAACAACGGAAAACCATAAATACGCAACACTATGAAAAAGCTAGTCATCGGAAGCTTACTGTTTTTTGCCACTTCTTTGGCAGCAAATGCCCAGCAGCGTTACGGCATCATCGATTCCAAGTATATTTTGGAGAAGATGAACGACTACAAGGATGCACAAGTGAAGCTGGACAACATCTCGAAAGCTTGGCAGGAAGAAATAGACACCAAGATGGCCGAGGTGGAAAAAATGTATAAGAGCTACCAGGCCGAACGCCCGATGTTGAGCGATGAAATGCGCAAAAAACGTGAAGACGAAATAGTGGCCAAAGAAAAGACCGCAAAAGACCTTCAAAAACAGAGGTTTGGATATGAAGGCGACCTGTTCAAGAAAAGGCAGGAATTCATCAAGCCCGTTCAAGACAAAGTATTCAATGCAGTTCAGAAAATGGCATCCCAAAAAGGATTGGATATGGTGTTGGATAAGGCGGGAGGCGTGACCATGTTCTACGCCGACCCCAAGCTGGATAGGAGTGACGACGTGATGAAAATTCTTGGAATAAACAAATAATGGTTCTTACTTTGCAATCCCGATTAAAAAAACAAAGCAAAAAACAAATAATGAGAAAGTACGTAATACTGATTGCCTGCGGGTTGGTATGGAGCAACCTGGGATTTGGACAAAAAGCTAAGACGGGTACACCGGCACCCGCCAAGGCGGAAACGACCGAGGAGTCCGCAACTGCAGAACCCCATGTTGGTTTGAAATTGGGTTGGCTCAATTCGGCAGCACTTCTGGACGCGATGCCCGAAAAAGTAAAGGCTGATTCGGAAATAGCGAAATATGCACGCACGTTTCAAGAAATGATTGACGGTATGGGTAAGGAATACCAAAGCAAGATCCAACAATATCAGGCGGGCGAAAAGACTATGACCGACGCCATGAAGGAAGTCAAGCAGAAAGAAATTCAAGACCTCCAAAACCGCATTGAAACCACGCAACAAAGCGCACAGGAAAAAGTGGGCGTAAAGAAACAGGAAGTGTATACCCCCGTTCTCGACAAGGCCGACAAAGCCATCAAGGCCGTGGCTAAAGAAAAAGGCTATGATTACATTTTTGATGCCAGTAGCGGCGGTGGCACCTTGTTGTTTGCCCGCGAAAGCGACAACATCACCGTGCTGGTAAAAGCGAAAATGGGAATCAAATAAACTGAATATCCTCAAAGAACCATACAGAGAGCCACTCCCAAACGGGGGTGGCTCTCTTACTTAGGGATTGGTGTAAGCTGCAATTTCTCCTTCCTCCATTACCGAACAACAAACCGAAGCAGCCACGTAATGAACCTGAACCCACCTTCCATAACAGGCTTTTTGGGGCTTCCCAAGGCGAATAAAGCGCTAACAGGTACCGAAGTCGCGAACATTCTTCAATTCAGACATCAAATGGCACAAATTGGTGCATTTCGGTCGTCGCTGACGGCAGCGCAGCCAATGAACCGTGGCGGCTCCCCGGATGTTTACTGTATCACTCCTCGGCACCATCACGAAGGTTTACATGGCATCCATATTATCTTCCATCGTTCATAATGTGCGACACCCCCGGCATCTTTTTCTGGAGCCGGTATGAATGAATCGATTAGCTAGAGGTATTCGATATCAATCCGCATTCTTGGCATGCTTAAAAGATGCGTGACGAACCGCAACGGAGGACTCAAGGCACCTTCGTACGATTGGCAATAGCACCCAACAACCGACCACAGTGCCCACCCCCACACTTCCGAATATGGTAACGGCCCCTTCCACCAATGGCTAACACTGTCTGACTCTTAGGCTGCACTTTGAGCCGACTCCATTGTGGACGGCACGCACCCCAAAGCAAAGCGGGTAGCAACATTACTGTCGCTACCCGCCCTACCGGAAAGTATCTAAATGTTTACTTGGCTATTTCAACCTTACCGTGGTAAGTGCCGGCTTCTGTGGCAATCTCCAAGAGATATACGCCATTGGGCAGCGAGTTCACGTTAAGGCTCATTTCGCCAGATGCGTTCTGCATATTCGCGGGGGCAGTCATCACCACTTTGCCCGACATATCGGCAACGGTGACTACAGCCTTACCCACAGCAATATTCTTCCATGACACATTCAGGTTGTCGCCTGCGGGATTGGGATAGATATTGAATACTGTAGACAAGTCTACATTGTGCACACCCGCACGATTCACCACCGCAATGTTCCAAACCACCGTAGTGCTGCATCCGCCAGCGTTCGTAACGGTATAACTAATGGTCGCAATACCACCCGATATGCCGGTTACGATACCGGTGGTGCTACCCACAGTAGCTATTGAAGGATTGCTGCTGGTCCATACGCCGCCCGGAGTGCCGTCTGTAAGGGTCGTGCTCCATACGGAGTCCACAGTGTATGCACCTGTAATTGGCAATACCGTTACTGCAGAATCAATGTTGATGCTGTCGACTACGGTACAACCTGGAGCAAGGGTATATGAAATCTGGTCCGCGCCATAGTAACCTGAAGTAGTTGAATATGCACCTGCAACAGGGTCGATGATGCCTATGTTGGCAGACCAACTGCCACCTGCAACCGAATCGGTATAGGTAACCGTGCCCGTAGTGCAAATGGACGATGGGCCAACGATGGGGCTCATGGCTGCAACATTAACCGTAGTGGTTGTATAACATACCGATGAGACGGCATAGGTGATGGTTGCAATACCGGCGGTTGTGCCCGATGTAAAGCCACCACCCAGGGAATCGATGGTTCCGAGAGTTGTAGGAGACACACTCCAAATGCCATTTGCAGAAGTGTCGGAGAATGCAATCAAATTGCCAAAGCAATCGAACGAAGGACCGGAAATGGCACCGAGGTTAACCACATTGATAGAGTCGGTCACTACGCAACCGGGAACGCCATAGGAAACAATGACAGGACCACCGAGGAAGCCCGCAGTGAACACACCGGTAAGGGAGTCGATGGCATCACCCAAAAGGCCGCCAAAACCGATGGCCCTGATTTTCCATGTCCCACCCGCCGACGTGTCGGTATAGTTGGCTGTAGACATGGCACATACCACACTCGGACCCGAGATAGGGCCATAGAGGTTGGCCGTGGCTGTAATGGCAATCTTGGAAGTATCGGAACCACAAACATTGGTTGCAATGAATTTCAACGTATCAAAGCCAGGACCAACGATGTTCAACCTGTTTGGCGGCATGAACACACCAACGCTGGGATTAACGGAAAGCCAAGTCCCGGGAGGGGGTGGACCACCCGCAGCACCGTGAGCGTAGTTTACGATGTTGCCAACACAAACCGTAGTTGGGCCGGTAATGGGTGCATTTACGGGGAAACTGTCTATTTTCAAATTGTTGGAAATGGCCATCACTGCGCCGCCGGCTGCTGCGAGGAGTTCGCAGGTTACAATGCTGCCGGTTGCCAATGTGCCTGTGGGTGTAAACCCAAAACTGTCGGTACCGGTGGCAATCCCGTTGATCATCCACTGATAGTGGGGGGTGGTATCGGCAACAGCGGTTGCAACATAATGGTTAACCCTGCCATAACAAGTGGTATCGCCTTCGTTGGAAGTGATCGTAATGCCGGGCACCGGCATGCCGATCCTGCGGATGACGTTGTCACCGAAGCAGGAAACATAGACATTGTGGGCATTATCGAATGCGATTCCGTCTGGGGTAGTCATTTTGGCATTCGTAGCCATACCGCCGTCGCCATAATAACCTGCTGCGTCGCTACCTGCAAATGTATTGATGGTATCGTTTTTCACGGTGCGGATATTGTTAGAGGAATCTGCAATGAATACCACTCCGAATTTGTCGAGCGAAACCGCAAATGGATGACGCAATTTGGCTGCGGTAGCCAAGCCACCGTCGCCTGTAAAGCCTGCACCCATAGTATAATTACCGGCTATCGTGCTGATGATGCCCGCCGGGGTAACCATACGGATGACGTGATTGCGGGAATCGGCCACATATACATTGCCCATTGCATCTACTGCCAAACCGGCCGGGCGACTCATTTGTGCATTGGTCGCCGCGCCTCCGTCGCCCGAGAAACCTGCACCTGCGGCATTGTTGCCGGCAATGGTATTGATGATGCCGTCGGTGTTGATCATTCTGACCACGTTGTTCCGGGCATCGGCAAAATAGACTTTGCCGGTAGAATCTACTGCAATACCATTGGGTCCACGCAATTGTGCCGAAATGGCCGGGCCGCCATCGCCC
>CAIVHI010000229.1 GCA_903905685.1 uncultured Bacteroidota bacterium
GTTGTAATCGGCGGAAGCCCATTCTGGAGCGAGTTTCGAGGATGTTCTAAAGGCAGTGTCTATGTATAAATCAAGGTTCGACACCCTACTTCCGAATTTCGCCCGTTCCTTTTCAATATCCTTCTTTTCGTCAGTGAATTTCGCCTTGAATTTATCGAACATATCCTTGGTTATTTCCTCCAATACAAATCGTTCTTCAAGGCGTTCCAACTTCTTATCTACCTCCACTAATTGCTTTTCAATATTCTGAATGTTCTCTTCCTTCTGCTCATTCGATTTATTATATTCAACAATCATTTGCTCTTTTATCAGGTACTGCATCGCCTCGTCAAATTCAAGGCAGTATTCTGACAGCGTTTGAGCAAAACGTTCGTGAAGAGTATCAGCCCTCATATTGCAGTTGCATCCCTTTGTGTTGCATTTATAGTAATACTTCTGATTCTTGTAAGCCTTGTATGCTCTGAGGAACTGCCCACACTCATCGCACTTATAAAACCGTTTAAGCGGTATTTCGTCATTCTCAGGATTGGTGCGATAGCCTTGTTTGTTCTCAGATAGAACGTCATTCGCCTCAAGGAAAAGCTCTTTAGAGATCATCTTCTCATGATTGCCCTCTATTACCTGCCCTTCCAAAGCGGTATGAACCATTAGGCCACAATAAAACGGATTGCGGAAGAACGCTGAGATTCTCTGGTTAGTAATTTTTAGCCCTTGAGCGGCAAGCCTCCTGATAATCTCCTCGCTGGATACCCTTTCCTTGACCTTCCAGTGGAACGCCTTTTTGAGCAGCCTACCATCCTTATTGAGCACAATAGACCGCTTGCCATTGGATTTGACAATGTCATAACCAATAGGAGGTGCAGTAGGCCATTCTCCTCGCAGGAGCATTTCCTTAACACCAGCCATGCATTTCTCCCTGCGCTGTTGGTTCTCATACTCGCTAAATATGAACTGTATATTTTGTTGCAGGCTGCCGCTTGCTGTTGATGCATCGGTAGGTTGCGTTATGGAGCAAACTACAATACCCTGCTTTTTCAATTGCTCGGCTATGTAAATAGCATTAGCACCGGAACGGCTGAACCGATCAACGCTATAAACTATGATGTGCGATATCTTTTCTCTGCTCTTCTTCAGAAAAGATAGCATGTTATTAAACTGCTTCCGCTCATCGGTCTTTGCACTCTCAAACGTGCCCCCGAAGTAGCCCATAATTTGAAGGTTCCCCTTTTTAGCAAACATTTCACAAGCCTTCTTCTGTGTATCAAGGCTTAAATTGTTGTCGGCCTGCTCTTTAGTTGAAACACGTGTATAGATAACGCAGTTACTGCCTTTAGTTTTTGCCTTATTTGAGCCTTTAGCAAAGGTTTTGAATAGTGTAATGTCGCTCATGCTGCTTTAGTTAGTTGATTATCAATATGTAATGCAATTTTCTTGCCAGACTTTTTCCTTTTAGAAACCACATTATAAATAAACCGAGTATAGTTCCTGATGGTGTCTATCAATTCATTTACCTGTTCATCAGTGTAGTTTTTAAATCTCTCAAATCTCCTAACCTCTTCCGGGGTAATGTCATGTGTCCTGTCATACGAATTTACGTGTCCTGTATTATTCTTCATAGCGTCATTTTTTATGCAAACTACTATCTATTAAAATCTGCGTTTTCAGGCTTATGCTGAGTTGTGCAGAGTTATGTTGAACGATGCTGAATTGAGCAGAACATTGGTCATTTATACTATACATCACAGCCTTATACTCTTTCCAAATTAAGCGCAAGTTACTACCACCTATATACCTCCTTTCCGTGTTTGGGCATTTTTTACTATCATATACCATATAGTTGGAAGCGCCGATCAAATTGACCACCCTTGGCCGATTTAAACTGACCAGGGCTGGCCGGACTAAATTGACCATTTCAGGCCGGCCCAAATTGACCACCTGATACGAAGAAAAAGTGTAATGTATATTGAACAGAACTCGGAAGTCGCAAAATCGTTGGCAAGTTTATTAATTTATCGAAGAAGTTTGGAAAAAGGGCATGTATTGAGATTACCGATAATGACAATCGCATGTTTTGTGAAAAATACAATAGGTTATAATAGTTATTTTGAGCAAGATAATTTCTTGTTTAAGGATGAAAATGAATGGAGATATATTCCAACGAAAAATAAGATTGGTGGCGGTTATATTTCGGAAAGTAGAAGCACTTTTCTGAAAAACCCAGATGGTTACAACAATAAGTTATCCAATTATCATCTGGAGTTTAATATAAACGAAGATATTACTTGCATTTACTGCGCTAATAATAAGGAATGCAAGGAACTTATAATTCAATTTCCATATCTAAAAGAGCGTATCAAAATAGCAAGTTGGCAATTAGAATAATATTTAAGTATCAAAAAGGACTTCAAATAACTTTGTATTGTCTACATCTGTTCGAACATTGTCCAATCAACCAATGCGCGAATAGGCACGAATTAGACCGTTCTTACCCATAAATGCTCGACCTTACTCATTAAGGCTTGCAACGCTATCAAGTCCTTGATAAAAAGGTTCGAAATTTGTCCAGCCATCCCGACTGAGAGGCTTCAGAGAGTAACATCTTTGAAGCCTTTTTTCATGCCTTAAAATCAAGCCAGACAAGGATTACAGGAGTTTATCTCATTCATCTTTCCATTCAGTGACATCCCTTCTTAGGTGGTAAAAAAGGCTGTATTTCGTAGACCATAAGACCCTTTACCGTAGACCATAATTTTACCCATTTAGTGGACATGAAATGTGGAAAATTCACCGCGTTAGACCTTTCAGGAAGAGCGGACTTGGTTTTCAGACAATCGTTAGTACCTTTAAAGGATAGACCAAAGACAAGTATACTTATCTGGGAAGTTACACCATCCAAGTATAAACAAGCAATATGATAAAGCAGGCTTTATCGGACTTTATAGTCCACATCAATTGTGATAGAGAGGTCGAGCTCTATAATGAAGCTGGACTTCAGCATGAGATGGCTTTGTTTCTGAGAAAGGCCTTGGGGAAAGACTTTACCATTAGGCTTGAATACCCCATAGGTAAGGTTGGGATAAAAGAGAAGTTGGTGAAGAAGGAGATGGATATCTATCTTTCGAGGAAGGATAAACCATCAGAGCAGTACTGTATAGAACTAAAACTACCTTACGGCAGGTCTATTCCTCGAAGAATGTTTCAGGTCCACGAAGATGTATTCTTTCTGGAGCAGCTTAAAAGTAAAGGGTTCAAGAAAGGGTTTATCTTTTTCACCACTCCGGCAAAAACATTCTGGAGAGAAGATTTGGGACCAGCCAAGCTGTACCATGCCTTTACGCATAGAGGCTTGAAAATCGAGACCCTGTTTAATGAAGATGTCCCACCTTTTCTAAGGAAGACCCAAAGCGTTGATCCTATCTTTCAATACCGAAAGTCATATAAAGCAGTGTGGCAGGACTTTAAGCTCGGACACCTTAATAGCAAGGGTAACGCAGAGGATTGGAAGTGCTGGTTGTTAGAGGTTTAGTACTTGAACCTGTTGGTCTTAAACATTATTATAACTTAATATGTAAGGTGTTGATACTTTGCTGGTGTTAAACTTTCCCCTTAAAAGCTTGTAAAGTTCATAAAATGGTCTAATTTTGAACTTTACTTATAAGCTAAGTTGGTCGCCGAGATACTAAAATATAGAGAATTTAAAAAGGTCGCCTACTATGTACTTCATGTAGAGGAGCGGCCCCTTCACGAGTTTCAGGACTTTCAGGTAAGAATGAATCAGGTAGACCGTTACAAACCAGAATTGCAAAAGATCATAACACTTATCAGTGAAATCGGTAATAATCATGGAGCACTAATCGAATTTTTCAGGAATGAACGTGCAGCTGAGGCATTGCCTCAACCGTGGTATCATTATTTAGAAGTCAATGATGAGGGTAATGACGAATATGGGTTAAGGTTATATTGTTTAAGGTTAACTGAGGAGGTTGTGTTACTCCTGAACGGAGACATGAAAACCACATTTAAGGCAGACGACTGTCCTAACTGTGGTAAACACTTCAGATTTGCCAACCAGGTAGCAAGGGCCATAAATAGAGATATTGAAGACGGTACGTTAAGCATCTATGGAAAGGAGATCGAGATGGATGACGACTATATACTGAATTTATAAAACATAAAGATTATGAAAAGACCACGTGAAGTAGCAGACACATCAATGTTTGATCAGATATTAAACGAAACACCACAAGCGGATAAGAACTTTATCACCAACTCGTTGAATATCGCTCACCAGATCATAACCGTGATGGAACAGAAAGGCCTGCGTCAAAAAGATCTGGCAGCCGGTCTGGGTAAAACCGAAGCAGAGATAAGCAGGTGGCTGAGTGGGACCCACAATTTCACCATCAAAACAATCTCTAAGATTCAGGCTATCCTTGGTGAACAGATAATTACAACACCTAAAGTTGTGGGTGAGTCTATTACAGATATGTTTTCAACAGTGCTGGATAAGGTCTTCATATCATTGAAAGATAAGAAGCCCAAGGTAGCCTTCTCCGTGATGGATACTGAACGATACTCGTATTCTACCAGTATGAAAGCGGGACGAACGATACCCCTGCCTACAAACTTTGAAGAATTGAGGCTTTCCTCTACTGATAACCGTTTAACAGGTACATACTCATGAAAGAGCAAACAAACATTATTGTTGATCCGGAAAAAATAGAGCTGCTCTCGATCAGGGTGTTGGCTGCTAATTTTTTCATAGCACCGGAATGTGTAGATATACAAGTAGGTGGGTACCGGCTTGAATATCTGGTAGATAATGGTATAAACGTAGATGAGAAAGCTATCAGAATGGTTATCGACGGTAAGTTTCAAGCCGTGGATGATAACCAAGTCTTAATGAATGTCCGTGGTGAACTGTCTGCTGAATTTATTTTCAACATTTCCGATATGGAGCGGTACCTTCTTGCGGGAGAGGATAAGACGGGAATGCCAATGATTTATCAAGGGCTGAACGTGACTCTCATGAGTATTGCTTTTTCTACTTACAGAGGGATTGTCTTTACTCGCACTCTGGGTACGTTTAAGGATCCGATTATCCTCCCAGTGACTAATCCTCAAAAGTTGTTGGATAGACCTACCACTATCGGCAATGAACTGAATGCCGGTAAATAATCCATGTCCGAATACTCCAACATAGAAAAGCGGTTCCTTACCCAACTTCATAACTTGAAGTGGAAAGAAACAGAGTACGGTGCAGGAATACCGACAGATCCTAAATAGGCTCTTAAGCATTATCCATCCCCTGTTTTTCTCGCGAACCAAATGTCATCATAGGCATATCCACCCACCTTGTCCATTAATAAAGATACGCAGCTCCCTGTAAAATCCGGTTTTACTCCCCCGAGGCACGTTTCCCCCAATTTCCCTAACTTTAAGCCCAAGTCGAGCATCCGCCATGAGGCTTATTTATAGTTGCATTTTACTAATTACGTTTTCGGTTGCCGCTTTGGCGCAATCTCCCGCACCTAAATCCGTATCTTTCACCGATGCCGAATCGGGCATCACGTTCCGACACCCGGAGAATTGGATCAAGAAAGACGTGGCCGGTACGCGGTTCTTCTTTATGCGGCCCAAAGAAGAAATAGGCCAGAGGTTCATGGAGAGCATCAACCTCATCGTGGACCCGCCCGACGACTTGTCGCTCGACGAATTCGCAGGCGTTTCGCGCACCAAACTTGCCCAAGAACTTGCCGACTACCATGAACTGAAGTGCGAGAACGTGAAATACGGCAAGCGGGAGTTTTTCCGCATCTTCTACACCTTCACTTACAGTGGTCGTAAAATGCACAATGTGTATAACGTGACCATGGTCGACGGCAAGGCTTACTGCTTCACCTGCTCCGCATTGGAGACCACTTGGGACAGATTCAAACCCGTTTTCGAAACCATGCTCCACAGCATCGTCATCAAGACACCGCCCATGGTCGCCAAGTAACATACCATTCTGCTTACTCCGCTCCCGCCCTTAGGCGAAGCGCCACTACCCTATCTATGGGCAATGTGAACACCGCAGGGTCTATACCGGCAAGCGGCATCCAATAGGTGCGTTCATTGGGGTTGAGGTTCCGCCAAGCAATGTGTGGGTCGGCAGACACGAGGTAATAGACGCTGATGATTTGAGAGTCGTCGTAGGCCGACTTCTGGTAGAAATCGTTGATGTACAAGAGGTCGCCCACCGTAATGGGCAGCCCAAGTTCTTCCATCCATTCGCGCTGCAGGCAATCGGCTATGCCCTCGCCCAGCTCCAACCCCCCGCCGGGAAACTTCGTGATGAGCTTGCCGCGAATGTCTTCTTCGTTCACCAAAACCCTACCTTCCCGTATCCAAAGCCCGTATACCCGAATATTGAATCTGCTTCCCATAGCTAAACATTATAAACCTGTCGTTATATAACTTTTCTATTTCATTATTGCTAAATTTGCGCCCTGAAACTTAAAAACGCCAACACATGCAGCAGAGCAAGTTAATTACCATGGATGAATTTACGATCATGGAAACCCGGAAATTTCCGCAGGCCACAGGGGAGCTGTCTTCATTGCTCCGCGATATTGGCTTGGCAGGGAAGCTGGTGAACAAACAAGTGCGCAAGGCCGGCCTCGTAGACATCATTGGTGAATACGGTGCTACCAACATACAGGGGGAAACCCAGCAGAAGCTGGACGTTTTCGCCAACGAAACCCTCATAGGCATCCTGAAATACAGCACCGATTGTGCCGGTATCGCCTCCGAAGAAAACGACGACCACCTGGCATTCGAAGACTCCTTCTCCGCCAACTCCAAGTATGTCGTTTTGTTCGATCCCCTCGATGGTTCCTCCAATATCGATGTCAATGCCCCCATCGGCACCATCTTCTCCATTTACCGCCGCGTGAGCGAATTGGGCAAACCGTGCACCATAGACGACTTCATACAACCCGGCAACCGCCAAATGGCTGCAGGCTACATCATTTACGGCTCCAGCACCATGATTGTATACGCTACACGCTTGGGCGTAAATGGCTTTACCCTCGAGCCCTCCATTGGCGAATTCTGCCTGTCGCACCCCAACATCAAGTGCCCCGAGAACGGAAAGATTTATTCCATCAACCAAGGCAATACCTCCAAATGCTCCGAAGGCATGGTGAGCTACCTCAATTACTGCATGGAGCCCAACAAAGAAGAGGGTCGCCCGTTCTCACACCGCTACATCGGCTCCATGGTGGCCGACATGCACCGCACGCTGCTGAAAGGCGGTATCTTCATTTACCCGGCCGATAAAAGCTCACCCAAGGGCAAGTTGCGCCTGCAGTATGAATGCAACCCCATGGCCTTCATTATAGAGGCCGCCGGCGGCAAAGCCACATGGGGCGGTGGCAATATCATGGATATTCAACCTACGGAGCTGCACCAGCGCACTCCAGTGTTCATAGGGTCTAAAAATATGGTGAACAAGGTATTGGAATACGTGGGTGCATAGGCAACTCCGAACCTGAAAAAACGCTGCCGATTCGCCACCCGATTCGGCAGCGTTTTCATTTTCGCTACCCGGCGCGAAGAAATTCCGTGCATTTGCATAATAAATTGGTCAGGTCTGCGTTATCAACCGGTTATGCGGAAGTGTTTTTATACCGTATTCGTCGTTCTGGCCATGTTGGGTGCTAATTGCGCCTATGCTCAGTCGTATTATACCGTAACCGAGTATGGCATTGCCGTGGGCGCGTCGCAGTATTTTGGCGATTTGAATAACAATTACAGCTTCCGCACCACTACCCCGTCTTATGGCGCCTACCTGCGCTACCACCTCAACCAGTTCATCGCCGTAAAGTTGGTCACCAATATTACGCATGTCGGGTTTTCCGATGCCTACAACTCCAATCCTTATGAGCACGACCGGAACCTGAGTTTCGAGAGCGATATTTATGAGGGGGTACTGCAGGCGGAGTTCAACTTTTTCAGGTTTGCCACCGGCGATGCCGAACACCGCTACACGCCTTACCTCACGGGCGGAGTAGGGTTGTTTTACTACAACCCCTACGTTATGTATCAGGGAACAAAGTATTTCTTGCAACCCTTGGGTACCGAAGGCCAGAACGTGGGCTACAACAATAGGCAGTACGGGCAAACCAGCCCCTGTTTTCCTATTGGCGCAGGCTTCAAGATTTGGTTGTTTGGCGGGGTGAACCTCAGTGTCGAGATTGCCGACCGCCTCACCACCACCAGTTACCTCGATGACGTGAGCACTACCTATGTGGGGCTCGACAAATTTCCGGCGAAGTCTATTGCGGCCATTCTCCAAAACCGCTCCAACGAGTTGCCCGGCGGGCAGAATTCCACACTCGGCGAGGCCGGCAAGCAACGGGGCAACACCAGCCGTAAAGACCAATACCTGGTGGGCTTGCTGAGCTTGTCATGGCACTTCAAGACCTACAAATGCCCGCAAAGCCTTAACGACGACATCATAAGGGTGCGTAGGCATTAACGCATCGCCTAAAAATTCAGCACCCCATTCACCCATTCCGGGTCGAAGCCGGCATTGAACTTTCGATAAAAATGGAGTGCGGGCTCATTCCACTCCAGCACCTGCCAAGTTATGCCTTTAAATCCGCGCTCTTTAGCCTCTGCAATCAGGGCATGCATCAGCAAGCTCCCGTAACCCCGTCCTCGGGCAGCCTCCGTCACCAAGATGTCTTCCAAATACATGCGTTGCCCCTTCCAAGTGGAATAACGGATGTAATACAACGCAAAGCCATTCACCATGCCGTCTTCCTCCACCACAAAAGCCCACCACACGGGGTTGGTGCCAAAGCCGCTTTCTTCAAAGTGCTCCAGGGTGACGGTTACTTCTTGAGGGGCCCGCTCATATAGCGCGAGTTCGCGCACAAGCTCTAGCAGTCGGGGGCAGTCTTCGCGGCGCGCACGTCTCACGGTGGGTGTTGGCATGGTGTTAATGTGTTATTTGGAATGCAATACTAACTTTCAGGGCACGTTATTCCAAAAACCACACTGCATACGGGCTAACTTTACTTTCGGCAATAACCGGACATTTCCTAAAGCTTACCAAAACCAAGTACTTTTATGGCCATGCAGGGTGAAATCTTATGGGTAGACGACGAGATAGAGTCGCTGAAATCCCAAATACTTTTTTTGACAAACAAGGGTTATGCCGTGACTCCGCTCACCAATGGCTACGATGCCTTGGAGGCTTTGAAAGACGGCCTGCCCGACGTGGTGTTGCTGGACGAGAGTATGCCCGGCCTCACGGGCTTGGAGACCCTCGTGAAAATCAAAGAACAATGGCCTACACTGCCCGTGGTGATGATTACCAAAAACGAGGCCGAAGACATTATGGACGACGCGCTGGGAAGCCAAATTACCGACTACCTCATCAAGCCCGTAAACCCCAATCAAGTACTGCTGTCGCTTAAAAAGATAATGGATGGCAAACGTTTGGTGTCCGAGAAAACCACGATTGCCTACCAGCAGGATTTCCGAAACCTGTTTATGGCCCTAAGCTCCAACCCCAACCACGAAGAATGGAAAGACCTGTACAAAAAACTGGTGTTTTGGGAGCTGGAAATGGCCAAGCACAACAGTGAGGAGATGGCCGAGGTGCTCTATTCCCAAAAGACCGAAGCCAATACGGAATTCTTCAAATACATATCGAAGAACTATGCATCGTGGATAAAGGATGGAGGCAAAACCGGCCCGCTCCTCTCGCACAAAGTATTTGAGAAAAAGGTGGCACCCAACCTGCAACAAGGCAAACCCACGGTTTTGGTGGTGGTAGACAATTTGCGGTACGACCACTGGAAAGCGTTCCAACCCATCCTCACCGAGTCGTTCCGCATGGTGGAGGAAGATTTGTATTACAGCATCCTGCCTACAGCCACGCAATACTGCCGTAACGCCATATTTGCGGGCATGCTGCCCATAGACATCGCCAACCACTTCCCCGTAGACTGGAAGAACGACGATGAGGAGGGTGGTAAAAATATGTCGGAGCCCGTGTTCCTAAAAAATCAGTTGAAACACTTGAAGTTGGACCACTTGAAGGTGCAGTACATCAAAATCACCAACAATGAGGATGCCAAAAACATGGAAGACAACATCCACAACTGCCTCACGAACGACCTGACGGTCATTGTGTACAACTTTGTAGACATGCTCTCGCATGCCCGTACAGAGATGGAGGTGCTGAAAGAACTGGCCGGCGATGAAGTGTCTTACCGCAGTTTGGCCGTAAGCTGGTTTGAACATTCCCCGCTGCACCGGGCACTCAAAAAGATAGCCGACA
>CAIVHI010000230.1 GCA_903905685.1 uncultured Bacteroidota bacterium
CAAATAAAAAACAATGAATAGTCTATGGGTCACGATTCAGGCAACTGCGGTTGCAAAGACTACAGCCTTTTAAAGGCAAATTTGGGTATTGCCACCATACTAAACGGCAATTCGGCGTTGGACGGCACAGGTGCCGTTACTGTATTGAGGTCTGGGACCGCCAAGGGGACCATCGTGAAATCGGTACGCATCAAGGCCGCCGGCACAAACGGGCAGGTGACCAAGGGCATGATTAGGCTATTTATAAGTGATGGTACGGACGCCTATCTTTACAAGGAGGTGAATATTCCGATTACGCCCTATACGGCCAATACCCCTACGCCGCTTGTGGTGCTGGAAACGTTCCAAATGGTCCTCGATTGCGACCTTAGGCTGCCGAACGGCTATGCGCTCATGGCCACCAC
Source organism: uncultured Bacteroidota bacterium (assembly GCA_903905685.1). Taxonomy (GTDB): domain Bacteria; phylum Bacteroidota; class Bacteroidia; order Chitinophagales; family Chitinophagaceae; genus CAIYTT01. The sequence goes on from CAIVHI010000230.1 coordinate 405, forward strand.
ACAAAACTCTGAAACGTTCAACATCTGCTGATGCAGCCTTCATGCTTCAACCTCGGTTCGTGCTGCAATTTCAAGCAGGAGACCGCCAATGTGGGCGTGGCAACCGCGAGTGTCGCCAACACCAATTTGAACGGCACCGGCGCCATCGTGCCTATCTATCAGGCAGGAGCCGGCATGAGCGGGTCGTTCGTCAAGTGCATTACCGTAAAGGCTTTGCAGAGCACCAACCCGGGCATGATTCGTTTATTCATCAGCCCGCCCGGCGGCTCTCCGCAGTACATCCTGTTTCAAGAAAAAATGGTGGTTGAAACCACCCAATCCTCGTTCGACGCTTCCATGAAATTCCAATTGGAGCAGAATTTCAACATTCCCGCCGGCTACATCATTGGCGCCTCCACACAAATCGGGCAGCCGTTCGCATTCACGGTGGAAGGTTGGGACTGGACTTACCCCATTTCGTAACACGAAAACATGCAATCATGAAAAGGGAATCGATGCACAGCCCCACTGACGGGAATGGTGCGGGTAGGGTGATACGGATGGCGAATGCGCCCATGAATGGGCCTGACGGAGTCGTAGCACCCGCTATACCGGTGGTGTTGCAGCCCAACCTGATGCGGCAACAAGACTTGGTGCCGGCGGCCCCCATTCCTGCTTGGCAACCCACAAATACGGGTGATTGTAAATGTGCAAAATAGGCAATCGTGAGCCCATCCGTAGGGTGGGGCTCACTATTAACGCTTCATTTGCACCAAAGTGCGTATTGAATATTTTATTTTTCAAAACAAAATCTTGATATTATGGGCGGGTCGCGTGTTGTGGACTACGAATACTATTTCGCCAAAGGGTATGAATCAACGCAGCAGTTAGATGACTTCTTGAGAACGAGAGCCAAGCCCGATGACGGTGAGCAAACCATAATCGTTAAAATGCCCACCGAATCGATGCACAGCCCTGCCGACGAGCCGACTCCTGTGTATACCGCTGTGCCTGTAAGCAAGGCTACACGACAGGCTTTGGATTATTATGCGCGGTTGAGGGCCGATAGGTTGGCCGTTTGATTTTTTGGTTATTACAATTCACTTTTTAAAATTATTTTCCATGAAAAACTTCCTCTCCATCCTCGCAGCCACCATTCTGCTGCTTTGCGCCGCCACCTCCACCAACGCCCAAGGGTGGCAGTGGGCGAGGGATGCGGCAACATACGATGGAAATTTGGCGACCTCAGTAGCAACCGACAAGTTCGGAAACGTATACGTAGCGGGTAAGTTCTTCGATTCCGTCAACTTCGGTTCCATACACATCGTTTCCCCTAGTTGGACCAACATATTTTTGGCTAAATACGATTCTCTGGGCAATGTGAAGTGGGTGAGGCCTACCAAAGCCCTACCGAGCGACAACCTGTTTATTGCGACGGACTCATCAGGGAATGTTTATCTGACCTGCCAATACGACACCACCATAATGTTCGGGGATATAACCCTTCACTGCCCGACGACGGCGATTTGCTTGGTGAAGTATGACACCGTAGGCAATGTGGTATGGGCAAAGTCCTCAGGAAACACCAACTATGTTGGTGATTTTCTGCCGACGGGAATCGTTACCGACCGTTCGTCACATGTGTATGTCGTAGGGCAATTTGGGTATGACACCTTGGTATTTACCTCGAGTTCGGGTGCGGTGTATACCCTTCACCCTAAAATGTTCCTGATAAAGTACGACTCATCGGGCAACCTGATATGGGCGAAAGGGGAAACGGATACTTTTGAAACCGTCTATGCAAGTTCATTGGCCATTGACAGGTTCGACCACCTTTATGTTTCGGGCCAATGCTTCAGTATGGCGGTATTCGACACCATTCCTTTTGCAAGCCTGGGGCAGGGCATGTTCTTGGTGCGATACGACACGGCAGGCCATGCGAAATGGGCGGCGGGCGGGGGACACGCGACGGTTTATGGCTTTGCCGTGTCGAACGACTACAGCACCGCCTTAGCGACCGACGGCAACGGAAACGTATATGTGACCGGCATTTACGACAGTACCGTCACTTTCGCGGACAGCAGTTTCACCATGACGGGACAGCAGATTTTTTTGGCGAAATACGATTCTTCGGGAAATGCGATTTGGGGAAGAACTACCTACGGTAGCGGAATTGGCCACTCCAGTGGCCTGACGACCGATCGCGCCGGGAACATTTACATGACGGGGACGGTGCTTACATCTCTTCAATTCGGAACCATTGAGGTCTACGATTCCAATTACCAGAATGTTTTTCTCGCAAACTATGATTCGTCGGGCAACGTGGTTTGGGCAAATATTGCTTTTGGAAGTAGTAGTATCTACGGGAGTAGTTGTGGTGCCGGGGTTTGTGTAGACCTTTCCGGGAACATTTTTGTTGCAGGGTATTTTGGGGGTGAATCGTCACTCAGGCTGGGTGGGGTGACGATGACGTGTGACTCGCCTTATGCTGCCATGTTTGTGGCAAAATACAGCAATTCGTATAGTGTTGGAATTCCCGATGATGCGTCCAAAGGGGGATTTTATTTATACCCCAATCCGGCGACCGACCTGCTAAACCTGCAAAATGGTTCATCTTCCCATTGGGTTGCAGACATCGCCATCTACGACATGTTAGGCAGAATGATGCTTGAATATCCTACCCACGGCAACCGGGCGCAAACAATTCAGATACCGCTTCCGATGTTGGCCGACGGCATGTATATCCTAAAGGCAGCGGGTGCCAACGGGGTGGAATGTTTAAGGTTTGTGGTGAAAAGGTAGGCGGGGCGTTGCCTGAGAAAAACACGTCGCACAAAACATGAGGTTATGGGCAGCAATGACAAAGTCGATTACGGACGATATTTCCGTTTGGGTTTCGAAACCCGGGAGCAGGTGGATGACTATTTGGAAAACGCAAACCGGAAGGTGTCCGGCCACATGAACGACCCGGATGCTCCGACTTCAGGCGGGGTTCAACTACCCGGACAATCAAGTTCGTACTTCGGATACCTTTCCGATGCCGACGATAAAGTATATACCGAGCGGGAATGGAAGGCTTTGCATCAACCGCCGAAGTTGGGATTGGGCAGCCCTCCAGCCGGAGGCGGGTTGGGAGCAGGGACAACAACGCCTTTGGGTGGATGGACAGGCACGGCAACGCCCGACTATACCATCACGCCCGGACAACCCATTAAGAACTTCGTATAGAACAACTTCTTGAAAAGGGTGACAGGTGGTGCCTGTCACCCTTAAAAAACCCTGTGTCGGGAGCCGTAGTGCTCCCGACACAGGAGCGCTGATCATCCCGCCACTGCGGCACCTTCCCGTGCCACGCGCTCTTGGTGCAGTTTGCGCACCGTTTCGCCAATGGGGGTGGGTGTGCCATCGTCGTCTATGCGCACAAAGGTGGTGTTGGTGAGGCACACGGTGGTCTCCTCGCCGCTGTACAGATTGTATTTCTTAACCTCGATCCTTATGTTGATGCTGGTATTGCCCAGCGCGACGACCTCACCATAAATACGGATGTGGTTGCCGGTTTTCACGGGCTTCTTGAACAGCAGTTCGCCCACGCGCAGCGTCACCATATTGGGGGTGAAACAGTACTCGGTGGCAAATGCCGCAGCCGCCTCGTCAATCCACTCCATGAGGGTGCCCCCAAACAGGTTGTTGTGTATGCCAATGTCCTTGGCCATGCATATTTTCTTGCTAATCAGTTTCATGTTGTTTCCTTTATTTTAGGGCTTGCGCCTGGGTGTTATACCAGCTCCAGGTGGCCCGATAGCACCAAGGGGTCTTCGGCGTCTGCCAATTCCGGCTGCTCCAGTATGCCGTCGGGGTAGATGATGACCGACATGCCGGGCTGTTTCCACCAGTTGCCGTTTACGAATTCAGAGAAATGGATGATGCCCGTCACATGGCATCTTACCCCATTGCTCGTCCATTCCGTAATCTGTTGAAAACGTTCCTGGGGCAATTGGGTCAGGTTCTTGAAGCCCAGGCACACTTTTAGGTAAAAATCGTCGGTAAGCTCCGACGGGGTGCCGAAGTTGAGCTTTTTATATTCGTAGCGGTAGTTGTAGCGCAATGCCGAGAGGTCGCTCAACACTGCCGATGCGGTGGGAAAGCCGCCGGCACCCTTGCCGTAGAAGAACTGTTTGTCGGCCAGGCCGCTTTCTATCACCACCCCGTTATACTCGTTGCGCACGTTGGAGAGCTGGTTGGAAGCCCGCACAAACTGCGGAGCCACAAAGGCGGCAATCTTGCCGTTGGACAGTTTGCGGGCTTGCGCCACAAGTTTTATTTCGTAGCCCTTCTCCTTGGCAAACACCGCATCGGCTTTATGCAGCGTGTTGATGCCGGCATGAACCACCGCCAGAGGCGGCGTTATGATGCCATAGCCGTGGGTGAGCAGGATGCTCAGTTTGTTTACGGCATCAATACCCTCTATGTCCAGCGCGGGATTGCTCTCTGCAAACCCCGCTTGTTGGGCCTGCACCAAAGCCTGCTCAAACCCAATATTTTCTTCGAAAATTTTGGTGAGGATGTAGTTGGTGGAGCCGTTCACTATGCCGCTTATGCCTTGCAGCAAATCGTTGTCGTAATACTCCTCCAGGTTGCGGATGACCGGTATACTGGCACAACACGCCGCCTCATAGAGGAAGGGCACATCGTGCTCCTGTTGCAGGGCTATAAGTTCGCGAATGTGTTCGGCTATCATCTTTTTGTTGGCACTCACCACGGCTTTGCCGCGAGATAGGGCGGTGGTCACGATGGCGTGGGCCGCATCGGCATCGTCTATCAGCTCTACGATTACGTTGATCTCGGCATCGTCCAGCAGTAGGGCTGCATCGGTGGTAAACAGTTGGGCCGGTGCATTGCGCTCTTTTTCGGGATGCTTGATACACACCTTTTTGATTTGGGCGTTGAGGCCGGGCGTATGCGCCAGTACTTTATAAAGCCCTTCGCCCACTACGCCGAAGCCGAAGAGGCCTATGTTGAGTTGTATTTTGGGGTCTTGCATTTTAGTTTGTTGTATTTTAAATGTTTGTAGGAAATGGATGTGGATAGACAGGGCTACAGGGGCCGGCTACAGTTTGCCCAATGCTTGGGCTATGTCGGCCACGAGGTCTTCGGCATCTTCCAAGCCCACGCTGAGGCGAATGAGGCTGTCTTTAACGCCCGCGACACGGCGCTGCTCCACGGGTATGCTCTTGTGGGTCATGGTGGCCGGGTGGCACAACAAGCTTTTCACCCCTCCCAAGCTTTCGGCCAGTTTAAACAGCTGCGTACCACAAACCACGGTCACCGCTGCCGCCTCGGTGTCCTGCTTCAGGGTGAACGACACCATGCCGCCGAAACCTGTCTGCTGACATGCCGCTATGTCGTGGTTTTTATGCGTTGCCAAGCCTGGATAATACACTTGGTCTACCGCGGGGTGGGTTTGCAGGAAGGCTGCCACTGCGGCGGCGTTCCTGCAATGTTCGCGCACCCGCAGATACAGGGTTTCCAATCCGCGAATCACCAACCAACTGTCGTGGGGAGCCAAAATGGCACCGCAGGCGTTTTGGATGAATTTTATCTTGTCCCCCAGTTCCTTGGTTTTCGTGATAACGAGGCCTGCAATCAAGTCGCTGTGGCCGCCCAAATACTTGGTGGCGCTGTGAATCACGATGTCGGCACCCAAATTAAGGGGCAGTTGCAGAGCGGGGGATGCGAACGTGTTGTCGATGCACAATAGCGCACCGTGTTGGTGGGCGATTTTGGCGATGGCCGCAATATCGCTGATTTTGAGCGTCGGATTGGTCGGGGTTTCCAGCCATACGAGCTTAGTCTTGCCGCTTATGGCGTGTTCAACGTTGCTGGCGTCGGTGGTATCCACATATTTCACGCTGATGCCGAACTTGGCATAGATGTGCGTGAACTGGCGGAATGCGCCGCCGTAGATGTCATCTACCGCCAATATTTCGTCGCCCGTTTGCAGCAGTTTCACGACGGCATCTATGGCTGCGAGGCCGCTGCCGAAGGCATAGCCGGAGTGCCCTTGTTCCAGCTCGGCGGCAATTTTTTCGAGTGCGGCGCGGGTTGGGTTGTTGGTGCGGGCGTAATCATAGCCGCGGTGCTCGCCGGGTGCGTCCTGCACGAAGGTGGAGGTTTGGTAAATAGGCACCGAAATGGCGCCTGTAAGTGGGTCTACTGGGATGCTGTGAATCAGTTTTGTGGAATTGCTCATATTTTTTGATTTTTTATGGTTGAAAAAATGGACGTTTTTTTAAACCACGTTATCAAAAAAGATTACCGGCTCGGCTTTCTTACTACGCCCTCCTCGAGTAGGGGCAATAAAAAAGCTCCACCGACAAATCAGAGGAGCTTGAGTTATGGGGATTCCCAATGGGGAAGTGACCGCTAAACCGTTGCGTCTGACTTATCTGTCCCAATTGCTCGGGATGGAGTTAGCACCTGTTTTTCCCGGTGCCCCGGGAAAAGGTTGCTAAGGCTTCACAGGGCCATGACCCTCTGCCTTTCTTGATAAGTGA
>CAIVHI010000231.1 GCA_903905685.1 uncultured Bacteroidota bacterium
CAACCATCGGTATGATTGGCATTTTGGACAACTTGGATCAAAAAATGACGCTGGGTTTCAAACACGCAGGCGACTTGATTTACGTACTCGGTAAGTCGGTAGAAGACTTGGGTTCATCGGAATACCTTCACCATATTTGCCATGTAACCCACAGTCCTGCACCGCATTTCGACTTGGAAGATGAACATGTGTTGCAGCAAACCGTGTTGCGCCTGATAGGCAACCAACTCATCAAATCGGCACACGACATATCGGAAGGTGGTTTGTTTGCTTGTTTGTTGGAAAGTGCCATGGTGAACAACTTGGGCTTCACGGTGGCTACCGATGCAAACATGCGCAAGGATGCCGCCCTGTTTGGCGAGGGACAGAGCCGCATTGTGGTTACGGTAAATGCGGACCTACATGCCTTGTTTGAAGCAGAACTGAAGGGGCTGCATTTCACCAAAATAGGCCACGTAAACGCGAACCACGAAATATTCGTGGACAACGGCAACTGGGGCTATGTACAAGATTGGAAAGACCTTTATGACAACGCCTTGGAACGGACGTTGACCAGCATGTAAGGGCTGGACATTCCTCAAAAAAATGCAAAAGCGGCAGATTACCCCAACGGTTCTTCTGCCGCTTTTCTTTGGTAATGAATCGTAGCGACGGGGTTTACTTTGAATTAATACAAGGATAATGAATTTTTACATTAATATTGCGTATGGCCTCGTCGTTCAAGAAAATAATGGAATTCAATAAGAATGCACCGGAGCATTTGATGAAGATCAAGCTCAAAGCATTGGCCGAAAGCCCGTTTCGGTTTTATCGAGGCACCGCCCACTTGTTTGCCGAAGATTTTTCCACCATGTCGTCGGCCAAGCCGAAAATCAAGGTGTGGCTATGCGGAGACCTGCACTTGGAAAACTTTGGCTCCTACAAAGGTGAAAACCGCTTGGTATACTTCGACCTCAACGACTTCGACGAATCGGTATTGGGCATGCCCGAAGCAGAGATGGCTCGATTTGTAACCAGTATACTGATTTCGTCTGAAATGATGGATGTATCGCCCATCATCACCAACAAGATTGTGCGGGAAGCAGTAGATGCCTACGTTGAAGCCATTGCCAAACGTAAAGCATACATGCTGGAGTCGGAGTTGGCCCATGGGGTGTTCAAGAAATATTTTGAACAGGTTTCTACCCGCGACAGGCAGGAATTCATCGGGAAACGCACCGACAAGCACAAGGGGCACCTACGTCTCAAGATAGACGACATCCATTTTCTGGAAATAGACAACGACCTTAAAAACAGCCTTTTCGATACGCTCACCGGCCTGCTCTCCAAGCAGGAGAATTATGAAAACTTCGTATTCTCCGATGCCGCATTCCGAATTGCGGGTACAGGTAGCTTGGGACTGGAGCGCTATTGTGTGCTTTGCTATAGCAAAACCCGGGGTAAGCACTACCTGCTGGACGTGAAAGAAGCCGGCAAGCCGTGCCTTGCGCCTTTTACCGATGCCAAACAACCTAAATTCAAGCACGATGCCGAGCGCATCATTACCGCCGGCAACCTACTGCAATTCAGTCCACCCGCCTTTCTATCGGCTGTAGAGATGAAGGGCAAGTGGTTCATGGTGAAGGAGTTGCAGCCCGTTTCCGACAAAATGTCTTTACCGGAACTTGGCAGCGACCCCAAATCTTTCGCACTGGTGACGGCTCAAATGGGTCGCCTTGCGGCCTATGCCCACCTACGCTCTTCGGGCCACTTCGGTGCATCTACCGCCGATGAATTGGTAGACTACGTAACCAAGAAGATGGACGTAGATGCATTGGTTGAGGTGTGCTATGAACTTGCCAAAAAGAACAAAAAGTACTTCAAGGAGTTTAATGATAAGATGAAGAAGAAGGGGGCGGTAAAGGATAATGAAGCTTCGGCGTAGGCCGGCCTGTCAGTCTTCATTTATCAACCCAGATAATCTATTAGTGCCATGCCGAAAATCAGCCTCCAGCCCGTTGCCTACGTGCGCAATTCCCGCAACACCGCCACAGATGATTTTTGGGGCAATATTGTCTCTGAAATAGAATTGGCAGACGATATCCCAACTGAAGCGTTGTTGGGCATCACCGATTTTTCGCATTTGGAAATTCTTTTCCATTTCGACCGTGCAGCCGATAAAGCCTTGGTATACAGTGGGCGACCGAGGGGGATGTAACAATACCCCCGTCGTCGGCATCTTTGCCCAGCGCAGAAAAGACAGGCCCAATCACATCGGGCTCACTACTGTTGAAGTTATGGGCTGCGTTGGAAGGACATTGACTGTGAAAAATCTGGATGCCATAGATGGCACGCCCATACTCGACATTAAGCCCGTTTTCCGAGAATTTTCGCCCGTTAGGGATTTCACGCAACCCGTGTGGGTTGCCGATTTGATGCAAAACTATTGGAAATAGTCGCCACCAGAGTTATACTATTGAACCGTTCCTGACGATTAATTAGAACGTCGTCCAGTGCAACTGGCAGCAGCCGTTGATGATGGTGCTGGCCTCCAGTGAATCAACTGTTGCAACATCGGGAAGGACATAGCCGCTTCGGGCACCCTTGCACGTAAATAACCCCAGCGCGCCACCGGTACCCTTTATGTTGGTGTAAGTAGGCTGAATGTCGCTTCCTGAAATGCCGGTACCGGAAAGGCTATTGGCTTGCAAATAATTGGCAAAGTCGTAAGTGGCCAAGTATACAAACAATTGGCAGGGGCCAAGTTGACGGTAAATATTTGCAGGTGCACAACCCATGCCCGTAAACAACCCATTGTACAACTCATAGTTGGACGCTTGATAGTCGAACGAACCGCCGGAAAGCGCACTATATCCTAAATCGTAGTCGTAATATTTAGACGTGATCTTGCCCGTAGAGCCGTTGGAATCGTTCCAATTGAAACGGAAGACCACCTGAGCCAAGCCAACCGGAGATATGTAACCGTTGAAACTGAAGTTGGACGGAGGCACGTAGGTGCCGGGTAAATCGAGGTGACGGCCGCTCAGTACCGACGCAAAATTGATTTTGTTGGTGAACAGGTCGGTATCGTCCAATTTATTGAAGGTGAAAACGGTATTGTCCATATCGTTGATAATGGGCGTTTCTGCCGAGTCGGCCAGGCCAATGGTTGGATTGGTAATAACCAGACGGTAAATGTAATTGGGATTCAACAAGCCCTTAAACTTATAGGCATAGTTGGGTGCATTGAAGAACGTACCGCTGGCCTTTGGGTAACCTTCAGCACTCATATCCACCCTATTCAACTGGATGGTGTCTATTTGGTTGTATGAAAAGTCGAAACGCTTGATGATGACGTTGAGTTGGGCGAAATAGCTGGAGTCGGAGACTTGAGCCATTGTGAGCGCATTTTTCGATTGATCCAAGAATGCTTTTTCAATCCTCACATAATGGGCGGTATCCTTTTGGTCCAAAATACCATATACAACGACAATCTGCTTGTAGGGCGCTGCGACATTGAACTTTTGGCTACAGCTTTGAAAAATAAAAATGGAAGCGGCAACAATAATCGCAGTAATTATTTTCTTCATGAAAAACTTGAGTTGGAAGACCAGCAAAGGTAAGGCAATAAAGGACTTTTTAACACACCGAAAAGTTAAAACCAACCCTGTTTTCCCCGGTTTCCAGCGCAAAAATATTCATTCATGTCGACGTTTCTGTTGGGTAAATGCAACCTAAGCAAAAAATCCAGGCACTTTCAGTCATGTTTGAAGCAGCAGTCAAATTTATGACTTGTTTAGACCTTAATTTTGGAGTCGTTGTG
>CAIVHI010000232.1 GCA_903905685.1 uncultured Bacteroidota bacterium
ATGGTTTCGGCTTCGCACCACAGGCTGATTCAACCTATAGGAAGGTGCCGCAAATAGGCATCGTCATCATTGAAGACGATGTGGAGATTGGTGCCAACACTACTATAGACAGAGCCACTTTGGGTGCCACCATCATTCGCAAAGGGGTAAAGCTCGACAACTTGGTCATGATAGCCCACAATGTAGAAATTGGCGAGAACACCGTGATCGCCGCCCAAACCGGCATATCGGGTAGTACCAAGATAGGCCGTAATTGCGTCATGGGAGGGCAGGTAGGCATTGTGGGGCACATCCACATTGCCGACGGCACTAGGATCAATGCGCAAAGCGGCCTTTCAAAATCCGTAACCGTACCGAATGCTGCCTTGAACGGCAGCCCCGCATTCGACTACAAAAGTTCGCTGAAAAGTCAGGCAATTTTCAGAAATTTGCCCGAGCTACAACAGCGGCTCATGAAGCTGGAAGAAACCGTGCAAGAGTTAACCGCACAATTGGCCACACAAAATCTAGAATTCAAAAAGTGATTGAAGACATATTTTCGAAAGTAGAGGGTAAAAAAAAATCTGAAACCGTGCATTTGGCCCATACAGGACAATACCAACAGACACTCAAAAGCGCCGTGTCGCTGCGCGGCGTTGGGTTGCATACCGGTAAGATGGTGAATATGACCATGCGGCCGGCCAACCCCGGATTCGGCATCCGTTTTCAGCGGATAGACCTCCCGGAAAAACCCGTTGTGAAGGCCGATGCCGACTATGTGGTAGATACGTCGAGGGGCACCACCATTGAGTTCAACGGCGCGCGTATCAGCACCATTGAGCACACCATGGCCGCGCTCGTAGGCTTGGGAATAGACAACCTCCTGATTGAGGTGGACGGCCCCGAAGTGCCTATATTGGACGGTAGCGCATCGATGTTCATGGATGCCATAGACAGCGCGGGCATTGAAGAACAAGATGCCAAGCGTATCGTGTTCACCATAGACAGCAACATCCATTTTTACGATCCCGTCAAGAATGTGGACATGTTGGCCATCCCCTCGGCCGAATACCAAGTCACAACCCTCATCGATTTCAACTCACCGGTACTGGGCACCCAACACGCTTCCTTGAAGCACCTGTCGGAGTTTCGCAGTGAAATTGGCCCATGCCGCACGTTCTGCTTCCTACACGAATTGGAATACCTGCTCGATACCAACCTCATTAAGGGCGGAGATCTCAGCAATGCCATTGTGGTGGTAGACAAAATAGTGAGCCAAGAAGAACTGGACCGCTTGGCCAAGGTCTTCAACAAGCAGAAAATAGAAGTGAAGCAGGAAGGCATTTTGAACAACGTTCAACTGCACTTCACCAATGAGCCGGCGCGCCATAAGTTGCTCGACGTTATTGGCGACCTCTCTTTGGTAGGGTTCAACATCAATGCCCACATCATTGCCAGCCGCCCCGGCCATGCATCCAATGTGGAGTTCGCGAAGAAAATCAAGCAGTACATCAAGAAGAACCGCCACCTGTCGGACATCCCCCAGTACGACCCTTCGCAACAGGCGGTATACGATATCAACCATATCACCCGCGCCCTCCCCCACAAATTTCCCTTCCTTTTTGTTGACAAAGTGATAGAACTGAGCGACAACCATGTGGTGGGCATCAAGAATGTGACTTACAATGAGCAGTTCTTCCAAGGCCACTTCCCCGGCAATCCCGTTATGCCTGGCGTGATACAAGTGGAAGCATTGGCCCAAACCGGCGGCATCCTGGCGATGAACAACATCCCCGACCCCGAGAATTACGATACCTACTTCCTGAAGATAGACAAAGTAAAATTCAAGCACGTGGTTCGTCCCGGCGACACACTCATCCTTAAAATGGATTTGTTGAACCCTATCAGGCGCGGTATCTGCGAAATGAGGGGAACGGCATACGTTGGAAACAAATTGGTAACCGAAGCCGAGTTGGTGGCACAAATCGTTAGAAAAGACAAAAAATGATTCATCCCCTTACATATGTCCACCCGGACGCCAAGATAGCCCACAATGTAAAGATAGACCCGTTCACGACCATCCATAAGAACGTGGATATCGGCGAGGGCACTTGGATTGGCTCCAATGTGACCATCATGGAGGGTGCACGGATTGGCAAGAACTGCAAAATCTTCCCAAGTTCGGTGATATCTGCCATTCCCCAAGATTTGAAATTCAAGGGCGAAGACACCATTACCGTTATTGGCGACAATACCACCATACGGGAGTGCGTCACCATAAATCGGGGCACTACCGACCGCACCATGACCAAGATAGGCAACAACTGCCTCATAATGGCCTACTCCCACATTGCACACGACTGCATTGTGGGCAACAGTTGCATTTTCTCGAACAACACCACCCTTGCCGGCCACATTGTGGTGGGCGACTGTGTGGTGTTGGCCGGCCTTACCGCCATACAGCAGTTTGTGCGCATTGGCTCCTATGCTTTCGTTACCGGTGGCTCACTGGTGCGTAAGGATATTCCTCCGTACGTAAAGGCGGCCCGCGAGCCCCTGTCTTACGTTGGCGTAAACTCCGTAGGGCTGAAACGCCGGGGCTACTCCATCGACAAAATCAACCACATTCTCGACATCTACCGCATCTTGTTCGTAAGGGGCTACAATGTGTCGAAGGCGGTGAGCATCATTGAAACGGAAATACCCGTATCCGACGAGCGCGATGAAATCATCAGTTTTGTGCGCGATACCGGCCGCGGCATTATGAAGGGCTACACCCGCCGCCACGCCGAAGACTTGTCCTAGGCAGGCCAAATATTATTTGCACCCCATTGCGTGTTTGAGGACATGTAATGGGGTGTTGCACTAGCGGCTTGGGCAAAAAACCTCTTCAACGCCTATTCCACTTTCGGTATGCGATTTTTTTTCTCCTTATTTTGCATTTCAACCCGTTTACGGTTATGGCAGGCAAAATAGAGAAGGAGTTGCGGCATTATGCGCCCGGACGGGCGGAGTGGCGGGCATGGCTGGAGGCCAACCATAAAACCGCAGCGGGCATTTGGTTGGTGTACTACAAAAAGGGGAGCGGCAAGCCACGGGTGGAGTATGCAGATGCAGTTGAAGAAGCCTTGTGCTTCGGCTGGATAGACAGTGTGGTGAATGCTATAGACGAAGCTTGCTACATGCAGTTGTACACGCCGCGCAAGCCCAAGAGCACGTGGTCTCAACTCAACAAGGTGCGGGTGGAGCGGCTGGAGGCCGAAGGACTGATGCGTACGGCAGGGTTGAAGTGCATTGAAGTGGCCAAGGCCAATGGCTCGTGGGAGTCGATAGACCATGTGGAGACTTTGGTGGTGCCGGCAGACCTTGCTGAAGCATTGGCGGAAAATGACGGTATGCAGGCCTTTTTCGATGCGCTGAGCAACACCAACAAGAAATACATCCTCCACCACCTCAATAATGCGCGCCGGGAAGACACCCGGCGGCTTAGGATGGCCGAGGTTTTGGAGGCCTTTGCCGCCGGTAAAATGCCCGACCGGTACTTGCGCCCCGCAAAAAAGGCTTGAAGGATGGTGCCGCCGCAAATTTTTTTCCACATTTCCCGCTTGACCAGTGCATAACCGTCTCGGTCACGGAAAACTATTCGTGCAATCCGTTTGAAAGCGCGTGGCGGAGCCGGAATGGTGGGCCGACCGGGCAACTGTAGGGTTTCGTGAAGGTTTGTACGTTTCTTGGAGGGAAAAGCATGGATAATGCCGGTAAGGAGGCGAAAAAGGCCGATTTTCGGCATTCGGGTTGCGATTTTCGTACTTGGTTTTTCGATGACTCCAAAAGGGTGGAGCATCCGTGAAGATAATTCTGAATTTACCGGCGGTTTATAAGTTTCGGGAGTTTGGTTTGAAAAACTTGCGTCCCATTTCATGAAGTCGTCGGTTTTGCGTAATTTGCGTTACAAAGACTATATTTGCGGGTTTTAGGGTTTTAATAAGAAATTGCGCGGTGACAACTATTTATAAGGCGGTTAAATCTTTATTTATGAAGAAAATTTATGTTCTGCTTGCCCTGATGTTCAGCATCAACATTGCGGCATCGGCTCTTTCCACCCTCGGAGTGCCGGCCGGCAGCAATTTTCCGGCAACCATATGTGTGCCAGCCACCAACCAAATCGTTTATCAGTTTGAGATAGACCAGACGGGGGTAAGCGCCAATTTGGATTCTTTCCGCTTCAGCACTGCGGGCAGTACCTATGCCGCCGGCGATGTGGTCAACTACAAGTTGTGGTACAACACCACCAACAACTTCGGCACCGCAGTCAACATTGCATCCTTGGGGTCGGCGGGTCCCGGAGCGTTTAAATTTCCTTCAGGCACAACGGCGTTGTCGGCTTCGCTGCTGGCGGGTGCATCAACCTATTATTGGATTACCGTGAGCTTTTCGGGCACCGGCTCGGGCAATACGCTCACCGTGCTGCCCTTGGCATCTACCAATATTTCTGTTTCGGCAGGTGGCGCATCGGGTTTTACCACCATTGGAGGTACACAGACCTTGAACACCGCCCCGGCCGCCATCACCAGTGTATCTTCCACTTATTTCGTTTGCACGGGCTCCAGTATCACGCTTTCCGATGCGGTAGGCAGTGGTTCTTGGACTAGTGGTTCTCCATCGGTAGCCACCGTTTCGGGCGGCATCGTTAGTGCTGCCGGTTCAACAGGCACAGCCACTATATCTTATACCATAGGTTCCTGCACAGCTACAGCCATTGTTACCGTAGGTACTGCGCCACCCGCCATTGCGCCCTATACCCCCATTAGCGTGTGTGTGGATTCCATTGTTACCGTTACCGACGCGGTTCCCGGCGGCTCGTGGAGCACCTCTTCCACTGGCGTTGGCGTATCCAGCATTTCGCCCGGCGTTGGCGCCGTTTCCGGCCTTACCGTGGGTACTGCAAACATCACCTACACTTTGGCACCCGGTTGCTCCACCATTACTACGGTAACGGTCAACCCGCTACCCAATGCCATTGTTGGTCCAACATCTGTATGTGCCTATGGCGAGAATCCCGTTACCCTCACCGATGCCACTACCGGCGGTACTTGGAGCAGCGGACCGGTAGTAACCATTGGTACCGGTTCTACCTGTATAGTCTATGGTGTTGCACCGGGGTCTACCGGCATCTTCGTTACCTATACCTTGCCTACAGGTTGTGCTGCGGCGTTCCCCATGACGGTCAATCCTTGGCCTTTGTCCATTACGGGTAGAGATACCCTTTGTGCAAGCTCATTAGACACCCTTTCCGACCCATCGGGCGGTGGCACATGGTCTAGCAGCAATCCATTGGTGGCTACCATAGGTGCCACTACCGGCTACATTATAGGTACGGGTACCGGTGTTTCGGTAATGACCTACACCAATATCACATCGGGCTGTTACAATACGCAACCCATTTACGTTTATCCTTTCGGTCCAATTATCGATTCGCCTTCTATATGCGTTTCGGTTCCTTTTACCTTGGGTGATACCACCTCGGGAGGAATTTGGTCCATCAGCAATACCTCCATCGCATCCATAGGGGCGACCTCGGGCATCATAACCGGCATTGCCGGCGGTTTGGATACCGTTACCTACACCATCGCGTCCCATCACTGTATGACCACCGACACCATTCGTGTCTATCCGTTGCCCGGTCCCATTACCGGGCCTTCCGCAGTTTGTGCAGGTTCGAACATCGCCTTGGCAGATTCTGTTGCGGGTGGCACTTGGACATCCAGCAATACCGGCGTATCCATTATCGGCTCAACTACCGGTATCGACTCCGGAGTTGCCGCAGGTACAGTTACGATTACATTTACGGCACCGGTATCGGGTTGTAATGCAACGAAGCTTATAACCGTTAACCCATTGCCTGCCGCCATTACGGGCACCAACAATGTGTGTGTGGGCTCCACGGTTACGTTGAGCGATATCACTATTCCTGGTAGTTGGACTGCATCCAACGGCAAAGCCACCATTTCCTCATCGGGTGTGGTTACAGGCGTTAGCGCAGGTATCGACACCATATATTATACGGTGTCAGGTACCGGCTGCAACGTCAGCTATGTGGTTACGGTCAATCCGTTGCCGGTTGCGGTGAGTGGTACCTTGGTGGTATGCAACCTGTATTCCACATCATTGTCCGATGCATCTACAGGCGGTACATGGTCCTCCGTTGCGCCGTTGATTGCTACCGTGGGTTCTGCCAGCGGCGTTGTTACCGGAGTTGCACCCGGCATCGATTCGGTTTACTACACGCTACCTACAGGTTGTACTATTGGTGTTCAGGTAACGGTGAATGCATTGCCGGCTCCCATCTCGGGTACCTTGGTTGTTTGCTCAGGCTACACCACCACCCTTAGCGATGGTTCCTCATTAGGCACTTGGAGTTCTGCCAATACTTCCATCGCTACCATTACCTCCGGTGGTGTAGTGACCGGTGTGGCAGGCGGTACAGACACCATATCTTATACATTTACAGCCACGGGTTGCCCTGCGGTGGCGGTGGTTACCGTGAATGCCACGCCCCCTGCAATCACGGCGGCATCATTCAATGTTTGTTATGGAGCCACCATCAGTTTGAGTGACGCCACATCGGGCGGTACTTGGTCTAGTGCCAATACATCGGTTGCTACTGTGGACGGCTCCGGCAATGTTACCGGTATTTCGGCAACACTTGCTATTACCACCATTACTTATACCATTCCAACAACCGGTTGCTATGTAGTTCATAGTGTAACCGTCAATCCGTTGCCCCAACCTATTACCGGTACGTTCGGCATTTGCGCGGGGTCTACCTCCGATTTGAGCGACATCACCCCCGGCGGTTCTTGGAGCAGCAGCAATATTCCCGTGGCTACCGTTGGTGGTTTAACCGGCATCGTATCCGGAATCAGTTCGGGCAATGCGGTAATCACCTATACCTCGGCTTCGGGCTGTATTCAGGTTGCGCCCATTACCGTGAATCCGATTCCGGGCGTTATTACCGGTACCATGGAGCTTTGCCAATACCTGACTACGACACTGTCCGATACATCGGTAGGTGGAACTTGGGTGAGTACGAATACTTCGAAAGCTACGGTTGACCCTTCAACCGGCATCGTTACTGCGGTAGATTCCTACTTGGTGACTATAGAATACATGTATGCGGCAACCGGCTGTTACTCCAGTGCGGTCCTCACCATCAATCCGGGTCCGTTGCCCATCACCGGTCCATCGTCCATTTGTATCGGTGTACCGACAACGTTCACCGATGCCACTACCGGTGGTACTTGGATATCGGGTGCCCCCGGATTTTTGACCTTGACCACATCGGGTGATACGGCCATCATTACCGGTACGGCCGCGATTGGCTTGGCATTGATTGGTTACCAAACAGCGTATGGTTGCGTATTGACCACCGACATTACCATCAATTCCAATCCTTCAGCCATCTATGGGCCGTCATCGGCTGTGTGTGTAGGTCAACAATTGTATTTGAATGATTCCTCTTTGAGCGGCGGCACGCCGGGCGTTTGGACCGTTGCCAATGCTACTGCAACAGTAGGGTCGGGCACCGGTATCGTATCAGGCGTTACTCCCGGTCTTGACACGGTAGCTTATACGTTCTCCGGAACGGGTTGTTCAACCTCTTATCCCATTACGGTAAATCCATTGTCGCCCATAATGGGAAATCCGGTGGTTTGTGTTGGGGGTGCAACGACATTGTCGGACACTACCACCGGTGGTGGTTCTTGGGTAAGTTCTGATGGTACCATTGCCACCGTGAGTTCTACAGGAGTAGTTACCGGTGTGAGCAGCGGATTGGCAACTATCCTTTTTGTCGTCACGGGTACGGGTTGTCAAACCAGCGTAGTGGTTACCGTTAACCCCGTACCTTCTGCAATTGGCGGCGGCAACAATGTGTGCGTTGGCTCGACTTTGTCTTTGACAGACGTTGACGGACCCCTTACTTGGAGCTCAAGCCTTCCCGGAACAGCTACTGTAGATGCAACGGCGGGCGTGGTTACGGGTGTTTCCGTGGGTACGGCAACCATCACGGCATCCTTCAGTACCGGTTGTTACACCACCGAATTGTTGACTGTCAATCCGGTTGCTCCGGTTGTTGGTCCTACCGAAATCTGTATTGGCGTTCCCGTTGTTTATACGGATTCCCTCCCCGGTGGAACATGGAGCGTTGGTACATCAACCATTGCTACCATCAATTCCACTACCGGTGCTGCAACCGGTTCGGCTTCCGGTACCGTGTTCATTTCTTACACCATTGCTTCAACAGGTTGTGTTGCAACGTTGCCCGTAACCATCACGCCAATCGATTCCATTCTTCCGGCCTTCCCGCAAGTTTGCGTTGGTGGCACCACCACTCTGACGGATGCCACTACCGGAGGTACCTGGAGCAGTGGCAACAACTCGATTGCCACCATCTCATCTACAGGTATTGTAACAGGCGTCAGTTCGGGTACCGTGACGATATCTTATCAGTTGGTGTCGGGTTGTATCGCTATTACCGCATTGCAAGTCAATCCCGTTACGCCAATATTTGGGAACGACACCATTTGCCAATACCTCACTACCAGCCTTCATGACACCACGCTTGGTGGTATCTGGAGTATTGGCGATACCTCTATAGGTACGATTTCCACTACGGGTGTGGTTACGGGTAAGACACTCGGCATTACCACTGTTTATTATGTATTGGGTACGGGTTGCACTGCATCAACAACCGTCGACGTAATCGGCATCTCTCCCATCACTTCTTCTATTCTTAGCCATCAAGTTTGTCCAGGCCAATCCTTGATTTTGCGTGACACCGCCGGTGGCGGTGCGGGTACATGGTCTAGCACAACAGGTGCCGTGGCTACCGTGACGCCAATTGGTTCAGGCTTGGGTCAGGTAGTGGGAGTAAACCCGGGTGTGGTGAACATCACCTACACCGCAGGTTGCATCGCCATCTACCCGGTTACCGTCAATCCGAATCCTTCGCCCATCATGGGGGTAGACAGCCTTTGCGCTTGGGGTGGTAGTTTGACCGTTATGGATACCACCGCAGGCGGTATTTGGAGTGCATCGCTGGTCACTGTGGCGTCTATCGGAACCGGTACCGGTTTGGTGACGGGCGCAGGTGCCGGAACCGGCACGGTAACTTGGACACTGCCGACAGGGTGTTATGTAACGAAGACCGTTACCGTCAATCCACTGCCCAACCCCATTGTGGCAACACCTTCCAACATCATCTGCATGGGCTCCACTACCAGCCTTACCGACGGCACCCCCGGTGGTACTTGGATTAATGGCAATGCGGCCATTGCGTCGCTTACCACGGGAGGTTCTGTTGCAGGCTTGGCACCCGGTGTTGTAGTTGACACGTATAAATTGTCTACAGGCTGTTATGATACGATTGCCATAACCGTTCAACCCAACTATCCCATTAATGGTGTTGCGGCGTTGTGCGTAGGTGATGTCGATACGTTTACCGATTCCCTCTCAGGCGGCACTTGGTCGGTTATTCCTACAACTATAGCCAATGTCATCTATTCAAGTGGTGGGACTGCTGCCATTCATGGAGTGGCGGCAGGTTTGGCGACGGTACAGTATACGATTACCGCAACGGGTTGTACATCTACAAAATTGATAACGGTCAACCCGGTTCCAATGGCAATTTCAGGCCCAACCTCTGTCTGTGTGTTGGATTCCATCCTTTTGACCGACCCTTCGATTGGCGGGGTTTGGGGTACTTCCGATTCGACCAAGGCCATTGCCATGGCCGATGGTGAAGTATATGGAGAAGGTGGTACAGGAGCAGGCTCGGTATATATCTACTATACTTATCCTGCCACAGGTTGTCGCGCAATAGACACCATTACCGTTAATCCTTCAGGTCCGATAATTGCTCCATTGGATTCCAATATCTGTTTGGGTGTAGCTACTACGTTGATTGACACGGCTGCGGGTGGCACATGGACACTTTCCAACAACACGATTGCTACCATCATTCCGCTTACAGGCACCACTGCACTGATTACGGGTACACTCGTTGATACAACCACGTTCGAAACGGTGACTTATACGATTGGAAGTTGCGTGGCCACATTGAATCTCCATATTTATCCTCAACCGGCTGCAATCTTGGGTAACCCTGCAGTGTGTGTCGGCTTGACCGATACCATGGTAGATACCGTAGCCGGTGGCCATTGGTCGGTAACCAATTCAACGGGAATTATTTCGGGTGCCGGTGTATTCAAGGGTCTTGCTGCAGGTGTCGATACGGTACTCTATACCATGCCTTCGGGATGTTTCGTTTGGTATGTCGTCACCATCAATCCGAACCCGGTTGCTATTTCGGGTCCAAGCAATATATGCGGAACGGATTCTGTGACTTATCATGACATTACACCCTTCGGATATTGGTCAATCACAGATTCTGTAATTGCCAATATGAACGGAGTCGGTCAATTCAAGGCTTACCCTAGCACGGGTGCAATCGACACTATTATATATACAATCTCAGCTACGGGTTGTAGGGCAATAAAGGTGGTTACCATCAACCCGTTGGAAAACATCATTGGTCCTTCACACATTTGTCAGGACGTGCCTACTCCATTCTTTGATTCCATTGCTACAGGCGTGTGGAGCAGCAGCAACACTTCTGTGATTACCATAAGTGCAACCACGGGTGTGGCTATGGGCTTGGCAATAGGTTCTGCGATCATCAGCTACGTGATTCCTTCAACCGGTTGTACGGCCTATGAAAGCGTTACGGTGAATCCTTCGCCCGCACCTATCATCGGGCCGTCGTTTGTGTGTATCGGTCAATCGGTCACTATGACTGATGCAGTGTCGGGCGGTACTTGGACGAGCCATTATCCCGGCATCGCAAGGATAGACTCCAATACAGGCGTAGTTACGGGTGTATCTACCGGTACGGTTATCATCACCTATTCTTTCGGTACAGGTTGCTACGTAGTGACCTCCATTATCGTAGACCCCTTGTCGCCTATTGTTGGTCCCAACGAAGTATGTTATGGTTCTACCATCGCATTGACGGATTCTACTCCTGGAGGCTACTGGACCAGCGGCAATATCGCGACCGCGACGGTCGCTCTGACATCTGAATATCCGTTGTATACCGGTACCGTGACAGGTACTGCTGCAGCCGGTGGAACGGTGTTGATTTCGTACACCGATGGCGGTTGTACCGCAACGCACTTGGTGACGGTCAATCCGCGTCCGTCACACATTCTCGGTGCCAACCATGTCTGTTTGTACGACACCACGATGCTTTCTGACGCGGATCCAGATGGTGTTTGGAGCTCTTATCCAGCAGGTTATGTAACGATTGAGACTTCCGGCATGACCATCGGCGATATTGTAGGTACAGTCAACGTCTACTATACGGATATTATCACGGGTTGCGATACTTCGATGTTGTTCACCGTGAATCCGATTCCTGATTCCATCGTTGGGCTGTTTGATTTGTGTATCGGTCAAACAACGGTGATTAGTGATGGTGTACCGGGTGGTACATGGTTCATCAATCCTTCGTCTATCGCGTCTGTTACAGCAATTGGTACTACTACTGCCGACTTGAAAGGTTTGTCGGTTGGAACCGCCACGGTGTCCTACATACTGCCCGCAGGTTGTTACCGTTCGCACTTGGTTGAGGTAAATCCGGATGTGAATCCGTCCATTACGGTTACTTCGAGCCTCGGAGCAACGATTTGCGCAGGACAAGTGCCCGTGTTTACCATAACCGACACCCATTCCGGTTGGGCTCCCATCATCTATTGGTATGTGAATGGAGTGTTGAAGGATAGCAACGTAACTACGTTTACCTACGCTCCGGTCAATAACGGCGATATTGTGAAGGTGACGTTGGAAAGCAATGCTTCTTGCTTGCTGACCAATACAGCGATAGACTCCGTCATCATGCATGTCAACCCGAACATACCCGTCAACCTGTCTATCACGGAAAGTGCGACAACGGTTTGTCAAGGATCGAATGTAACTTACACTGCGGTTACGACTACCGGTGGTACAACGCCAATTTTCGATTGGTATGTGAACAACCTGTTTGTTGGCACGGGAACTACCTATACCTACGCTCCCGCCATCGGCGACTTCGTATACTGCGATATGATCAGCAGCCTCACTTGCGCTACGCCTGATACGGCGGTATCTACCGATACTTTGCGTACGCATGTGATACCATCGCTGATTGATTCCATCCGCATTTTCGCCACCGATACGGTAGTAAACTATTACCATTCCGTGACATTTACGTCTGAAAGCACCAATTATGGTTGGGCACCACAGTTCCAATGGTATGTCAACGGTATTGCTGTACCCGGTGCAACCAATTCTACGTTTACCATTAATAATCCATCGAATGTTGACACGGTGTACTGCCAAATGTGGTCTAGCAACCCCTGCACTACACTGACACCTACATCGAGCAACATCATACATATTCATATTGGTAATGTAGAGGCGCCTTACGTGGCCAACGGCTTTAATGATGTGGCGCTGATACCCAATCCAAACAGGGGTACCTTCAGGTTGAAGGGCTCATTGAATACGGTGGCGAGCGGTGAAGTGGTTGTCGAAATTACCGACGTGGTAGGTAAAGTGGTCTACAAGGGCACTGCACAAGCGATGAGCGGCAAACTCGACAAGGAGATTGTACTTGATGACGCGATACCTAATGGCGTGTACAACATCAGGTTGACGTCGGACGGTGAATCGGACGTAAGGCATTTCGTTTTGGATAAGTAAAATCAGATAGGAATAACG
>CAIVHI010000233.1 GCA_903905685.1 uncultured Bacteroidota bacterium
AACCCATCGAACAACGAAATCGTCCTGCCTGCGGCACAAATGGCGGTGCCCGGTTTCCGCGATGAAGAGCTGGACGATGCGCTGGTGTATGGCTACACAGCCGCTTCAACCATTGGCCATGAAATAACCCATGGCTTTGATGATGAAGGCCGTAAGTATGACGAAATGGGCAACCTGCGCAACTGGTGGTCCAAGGAAGACTCCATTCAGTTCGACCGCCGCTCGTTGAAGCTGGTGCAGCAGTTCGACAAGATGGTGCCTATCGATACCCTGCACATCAATGGCCGTGCGACCTTGGGAGAGAACCTGGCAGACTTGGGAGGCATCTTGATTGGCTTGGATGCCTTCAAACAAACCGAGACCTACAAAAAGGGGGAAAAGATTCATGGCTTTACACCGCTACAACGTTTTTTCTTGGGCTATACGTTGGGTTGGTTGCTGGAAACACGCCCCGAAAGGCTGGCCAACCAACTCAAGACCGATGTGCATGCCCCAGCCAAAAACCGCGTAAACGGGCCCTTCCCGAATGTGCCCGAATTCTACGACGCATTCAACATCAAGGCCGGCGACAAAATGTATGTGGCCGACAGCCTAAGGGTGCATTTGTGGTAAGGTAAACAATATTGAAAATTCATTTGGAATTGCGGCTCTCCTTGTTGGGGGGCCGCAATTGTTTTTTTGGGAGGACTTGCCTACAACATAAGGGCACGTGCCTAAAGAGCGGAAGCCGCGGATGAGAGCGGCATACCCACCAATTTGCGTACGTTATTGATACAGTTCGCGGTGAAAGCTACGGCTTTTTCGTTTTTGCGGAAGCTGACATAAAGAATGGAAAGGATGATCATAACGTTGGCGACGATGGCAGTGATGGTTTTGATGGGTGCACTCGTTCGAAATACAAAAGGCAAACCACGTGCCAGAGTCACAAGTCATTGATTATCAATAGATTTATCAAAATGAACATGGCCGAATTTTCCGTTTTTTGCACTAATTTCCGTTTTTGGGAAAAATCCGATTCCTACACGCGGTATTTCTAAGTTTCGCGGATATTTTGCGGCGACCACCGGGCGCACAGAGCGTTGTGGCAGCCAATCGTTGCACCTTGGTGGCAACGCATGTTCCTCACGGCCGGTAGGCAACTACAAACATGATGTTGAGGTGCTGATGGAGGTATCGGGAAGGGCGAATCGTGGTCCATTCGGGAAAAATACCCGTATGGCATTGCCTGTCGGGCCTCTTAGCCCCCCTAGAATTGGCCCGGCAGACTTAATTATTGGAAACCGCTAGGCGCAGTTTCTTTCCTGCAATTTGGCGCAATGTTTTCGCACAGGTCGCGGCTTAAGCTACCACTTTTTCATTTTTACGGAAGCGGAGGTAAAGTATGGACATTATAATCATAACGTTGTGGGCGATGGCATGTAGTGGTTAGTAAGGGCGCACTCGCTTGGCACACTAACGGCAAACCATGTGCCAAATACACAAAACATTGATTTTCAAAAACTTAGCACAATCTTCGGTAAATTTATTTTCCGTTTTTTGCACAATTTTCTAAATTTGGGAAAGATTCCCGTTTTTAGACACCATTTGCCATGCGTAAGTTCAAAATTTTCGTAGTTGAAGACGACCTTTGGTATAGCCGCATACTGGAGTATTACCTGTCGCTCAACCCCGACTACGAGGTTATGACGCTCGCGACTGCGAAAGACTGCTTCGACAATCTCTCGAAAAAGCCTGACCTCATCACGCTCGATTACTCTTTGAAAGACGGAAAGGGGTCTGACGTGCTGAAAAAAATAAAGCAGTATGATGCGGAGATTCCCGTAATCGTGATAAGTGGGCAAGAAGATATTTCTACGGCCATAAGTATGCTCAAAGCAGGGGCATCCGACTACTTCGTCAAAGACGACAACATCAAAGACCTGCTACTCAACGCCATTCAACGGATACGGGAGCACCGCGACCTCAAAAAAGAGGTGGAGCAGTTGCGCGACGAATTGGTAGACAATTACGAAATCCGCAACTCCATAAAGGGCAACAGCGCACCGTTGCAGAAGATATTCCAGATGGTGAATAGGGCTGCCCAAACCAGCATCAACGTATCGGTAACGGGAGAAACCGGCACGGGCAAAGAGCTGGTAGCCAAAGCAATACACTACAACTCAGACCGCCGAAAAAAGCCCTTTGTGGCCATCAACATGGCGGCAATTCCTAAGGAGTTGATGGAAAGCGAGCTGTTTGGTTACGAAAAAGGGGCATTCACCGGCGCGGTGACGCGGAAGCCCGGCAAGTTTGAAGATGCCAACAAAGGCACCATTTTTATGGACGAAATAGGCGAACTGGACCTCAACATGCAGAGCAAGCTACTTCGCGTGATTCAGGAGCGCGAGGTGGTGCGCATTGGCGGCAAGGACAAGGTGGACCTTGATGTGCGCATCATTATAGCCACCCACAAAAACCTGGAAGAAGAAGTGCGCAACGGAAATATGCGCGAAGACTTTTATTACCGCATTACCGGCCTGCCGATTGCCCTCCCGCCCCTGCGCGACCGCGGAGACGACATCCTGGTCCTGGCAAAGTTTTTTTTGGATAACTTTGTTAAGGCCAATAAAATGAAGGCCATCAAGCTCTCCAACGACGCGAAACAAAAGCTTTTGGGATATAGTTATCCCGGCAATATCAGGGAGTTGAAGTCGGTTATTGAATTGGCGGCCGTCATGTGCGACGGTGCCGAATTGGCCGGGGACGACATTGTTTTCAAGAACGTGAGTGTCGGAAAGCAGTTCCTAACCGGCGAAAAAACCCTTAGGGAGTATAACATCGAAATCGTATCCCACTATCTGAAAAAATACGGCAATAACATCGTTAAAATCGCGGAAGTGCTGGACATTGGCAAGACCACCATTTATAAAATGATCAAGGACTACAATATTGAACTATAAGATTGCCGAAAACCGATTAGTGACTCCAACCAAGGTGCCTGTGTTCTAGGCGGCGAAGGCACCACTCCACATGGAGACGAAAAAGGCATAAGGTAAGTATTGCAAAATACAGTGCAAAAAAGGAATCAACATGGAATTGAAACGCTTTTATATGGACGACCAACTGCTTAGCCGGTTGTTTCCCTACTATATCATCATTGATGCCCGATGCACTTTGTTGGCACTAGGTGAAGCATTGAGAAAATTGGATGTTGCAGAAATCGGAGACGGATTTTTCCAAAATTTCAATGTGGTTGATTCGGGCGAGGCCATTGACACTATTGACGCGTTGAAAAGCCTTTGCAACCAAACGGTGGAATTGACCACTCGAATGGGTGGAGGCATAGCATTGACGGGCCGTTTGGAGCTTTTGGGAGACGACTGCCTTTTGTTTGCCGGAGACCGGCAAACGTCGGCATCGGAAAGCCGTTCACCTAAAGAATCCGCAGGAATGCCTGACAGCTTGGCTCGGCTTTCACAAATCGTTTGCGACTTGGATAGCGGCATGATTGTGGAGGACGAAAACGGTACCGTAGTCTTAGCCAACGACCTATATTGCACGCTGTTCAATTTGGGTTGTGAAGGCCAAAACTTAGTCGGGAAACCGCTTAGCGAGTTGGAGATGCATTGTAAAGAAATTTTTGCTCAGCCAGATGCCTATGCGGCCGAATTAAGGCGATTGCGGGGATGCAAAGAAAAAAACGTCAGCGAAACGTTGGCATTGCGCGATGGCAGGATTTTCAATCGGGCCTACATACCCGTGTCATCGGGCGGTAGGTATCTTGGTTGCCTTTTGAAGTATACCGACATTACCCAAAAACGTAGCACGCAGCGACAGTTGGAAACGCAAAACCGTTTTTATGAGCAGGTGTTGAACCACATCCCGTCCGACATCGCCGTTTTCGATAAAAACCATAAGTACATGTTCGTAAACCCGACGGCTATTAAGGACGATGAACTTCGGAAGTGGATTATAGGCAAGGACGATATTGAATATGTAAGCTACCGCAATCGTGACATTTCGATTGCCAAAAACCGGCAAAACCTGTTCAAAAGAGCGGTCAAAGAGGGCCGACAGCAGGAAATTGAAGAGAAAATCATCTCCAATACCGGCGAGGTGGAATACAATCTACGCAGACTTTATCCCGTTTTTGATGACCATGGAGACTTGGACATTATGATAGGCTACGGCGTGAACATTACAGAACGCCGTAAAATTGAAGAACAGGTACGGCTGAGTGAGAACCGGTATAAAAACATCTTCGACTACAGTTTGGCATTGATTTGCACCCACGACCTGAATGGCAGGATACTGGACGCCAATGCCGCAGTGATTAAAACCCTGGGCTACCCCCTTGAGGAAATCAAGAAACACGCCATCCAAGACTTGGTTTCTCCGAAATACGTCGACGAATTCAAGCAAAAATACCTGCGAAAAATCCTGGTATCCGGCAAAGAGG
>CAIVHI010000234.1 GCA_903905685.1 uncultured Bacteroidota bacterium
GTCTGCTGGGCGTCCTCCTTGACGGCTTCCCGGTTTACGGACCCGTAGAAAACGGCGCCACCCTTACCGACTCCAGTCTGGATGCCTATCACGGTCACTTTGGTGCGAGGGCCGATTACCCCGGCGGCATTTACCACTACCACTTCACGGCGGAAGCTCCCTACCTCAATGGCAATGGATTTTATGGCACTGCAGGCTCGGTTTCGCAATAAGTTGATGCTGCTGCACATGGTGCTGGCGGTTCTTGGCTGCCGCAGAGCGGGTCATCCAAAGGTACCTTCACGGTACGTGTGTCTCAGCGAGGTTCAATTTTCGCACCACCAAGATACCATTTATTTGGGCCAGAAACGATACAGCGGCTATGCCTATAGTTGTTCTCCTGCGGGCGACACCTTGCAGCTATTGGGCTATGTAGACGGTTTGGAAGAAGGTTGCCAAGTAAAGCGCTATCCCGGCGGAGCCTTGCAGGAGGTGCGCCAATATAGTGCGGGTAAGAAAAACGGCGTACATACCGGATATTGGGACAATGGGAGGAAAAAATTTGAATTCACGATTGTTGATGACTTCTATGAAGGCAATTTCAAGGAATGGAGCCGGGACGGCATGTTGACTAAAGACTTCAACTATATTCACGGCATGGAAGCAGGTAGCGAGAAATTGTGGTGGAACAATGGCACCATTCGCGCCAATTATGTAGTGAGGGATGGCAAAAAATATGGATTAATAGGCCTTAAACTCTGCCGCAACTAATATGCGCCACTCGGCATTGGCATCTTTGATCGTCATCATTACCGCGTTATCGTCTTGTCGACACCGCGGACAGGGTCTGCCATTTTACATTGCCCCAGACCTCACCCCACTTTGGATGGATCCAAAATCTGACTCGTTCCGACACATCCACCAAATACCGCCGTTCCGTTTCCTGAACCAAAATGGCGAGGTGGTTACGGAGCAGGCAGTGGAAAACAAAATTTATGTGGCCAATTTCGTTTTTACCACCTGCGCAGGCATCTGCCCAAAAATGATTGGCAATTTCTGCATCCTTCAAAAAGCTTATGCTGCCGACCCCGACATCGTGCTCCTCTCCCACACCGTGAACCCTGAAGTAGACAGTGTGGGCAGGTTGCGTGTGTTTTCCATCAAGAAAAACATTCATGCACCACAATGGCAGTTGCTCACCGGCAGTAAAACAGACCTCTATATGCTCGCCAAGAAATCATACTTCGCGGGCGACTCGCTGGGCTACTACGGCGACCTGAATACTTTCCTGCACACCGAGAAGGTATTTTTGATAGACAAACACCGCCGCATCAGAGGCGTATACAATGGTACACTCCAACTGGAGATGGATCGAATTTTGGACGACATCAAGGTATTGAAACAGGAAGAGTGAACCTTTGACTTTCCCGGAGGCGATTTCGCGACTTCCATCAATTCTCGAGCATTACCCTGAATGACTCTACCCTACCCTTGGCATCCTGGAGCTCAACGATGTAGATGCCCGAAGGTAGGTTGTTGGTCACCAACTGAGCCTTGCCGGACGCAAAAGTGATGGTTCCGTTATATACCGATTTACCTATGGCATTCATTACTTTAACCGCTGCCGCCCCATCCTCAGGGTCGCCTTGAATGATGTCTATCAAGCCCTCATCAGGATTGGGCACCAATTCGTAATTCTTCTTGATGACCGGTGCTTGCGAAGGGTCGCAGGAGATGTTGCTGACTTTGCGGATGCAGCTTACCCCCCAGTCGGAAATATACACGCTGCCGGTCCCATCTACCGCGATACCCCAAGGATAACTCAGCTCAGCCGCATTGGCACAGCCACCATCGCCCGAATAGCCCATGTGGCCCACCCCTGCATAGGTGGAGATGATACCTGCTTTGTTCACCTTCCGCACGCGATTGTTGTTTTGATCGGCTATGTAGAGGTTATCGTTTTGGTCTATGGCAATACTCCAAGGTAGAAACAGCTTGGCA
>CAIVHI010000235.1 GCA_903905685.1 uncultured Bacteroidota bacterium
CCTTATTATGGGCGGACAGGCTGCCGGATTCAAAGAGAGCGCCTTCATATCGTTCTGCGCCACACTCGACAAAAAATTCAACACGGTGCCCTTCGAAGAGTTGGAACGGGTCAAGACCTTCAGTCTCTCGGAATTCATCTCCCATAAGAGCGGGCGGTACACCATCATCACGCCCGTCACAGTGCCCGAGTTCAAGCTGGCGGGCTTTTTGGATGCCGTAAAGTCTTGTCCCGATGTGGTGGTGATAGACCGCAAGCAGACCAACGAGACCTTCCTGTCGTCGCTCAAAGACAATTTTTTGAGACTCATCAACTACTCATTGGTAGCCATATTCATTTTGCTCTTGTTGGCATTCGGCAGTTTGGAGCTTGCTGTCATCACCATACTGCCCATATTGGCAAGCTGGGTGCTCACCACGGGGCTCATGGTGTTTACCGGTTTGCAGTTCAATGTGTTGAACATCATTGTCTGCACCTTGGTATTCGGCATCGGGGTAGACTACAGCATCTTTACCACCCTCGCCCTACAAAAAGAACACACCTACGGCACCCGCGAGCTGCCCACTTATCGCACCTCCATACTACTATCGGTATGCACCACGGTGTTGGGCATTGGGGTGCTGATTTTCGCCAAGCACCCGGCCTTGAAATCCATAGCGGGCATAGCATTGGTGGGCATATTTGCCGCCGCCCTCATATCATTCGTCCTCCAACCCCTGCTTTTCGGTTTTTGGATAACGGGTCGCACGCGCAAGGGCACCCCGCCATTGCGGCTGCGCACCTTCATCCACAGCATGTTGTCGTTCCTCTATTATGGTGCCGGCGGCATTGTCACCTCGTTTGTGGGTGTGGGGTTGGTGTCGCTTTTGCCGGGGGGCGAACCGGGAAAGATGCGCACCTACCGTGCCGCCATATCGGCATTCATGAAATCGGTATTGTATTCCAATCCGTTTGTGCGCAAACGGGTACTGGGACTCCAGGCCAACTCCTTCGACCGCCCGGCCATTCTCATTGCCAACCACACTTCGTTTCTCGACATCCTCGCCATTGGCATGCTCAGCCCCAAAATCATTTTCGTGGTGAACGACTGGGTCTACAAATCACCCATTTTTGGGCGGGCAGTACAAAAAGCCGGCTTTTACCCCGTGAGGGACGGCTATGAAGGAGCGGTGGAACACCTGCGGGCCAAGGTGGCTGCCGGCTATTCGGTCATTATATTTCCCGAAGGCACCCGCTCTACCACCAACCGCGTGGCGCGATTCCACAAGGGGGCGTTCTTTTTAGCCGAGCAGTTGCAGGTAGACATTCTGCCCGTCATCATACATGGCAATTCCGAAGTGCTGCCCAAGGGCGATTTTATCATCCATGATGGCAGCATAACAGTTGCGCTACAGGACAGGATTACTCCAGGCGATAGGGCATTTGGCATGGGCTATGCAGAGCGCACCAAGAAGATAGGCACCCACTTTAAACAGGCGTTCCGCGATTTCAGGCTACAGCATGAAGGGCCTACTTACTTCCATAAAGTCATCCGCCACAGCTACGACTACATGGATGCCGACGTGCGCCGAGAGGTGCGGGCAAGGTTGGCAAGAAACGCACACCTGCACCATGACCTGAACCGGCAGCTGTCGGAGTATGGCGACATCCTTTTAGTGGCCGACGACTATGGGGAAGCCGGCATAGCCTTGGCGCTCCACAGCGCCTACCGGCACATCACGGGCCACTACCCAGACCTCCTAAAAAGGCAGGTGGCCGCCAACAACTACCTCTCCCGCAAGCACAATCTCCGCTTCCCCGAGAGCCTCGAAGCATCGTTGGATAGGAAGTACGACTTTGCAGTCATAGCCACCCCCTTGCTGGATACCGACCTCGAAAATGTGCTAGCCGGAGCATATACCGTGGTGATTGCCGGTGTGCCCGCCCTGATAAAAGCCTGTATGGAGCGAGGCTGGGTGAAAACGGCTGAGGTGGGGGCGGTGGTGATAATGATGGCGAAGCCCTCCGCCTGATGGCGGGAGCGCTGCATGGCGAGCTGGAATGAAATATGGAGAGCCATTTTTTAAGGGTTGTTAAGCGTATGGATTAAGGAAGACCGACAAATCGTTGGAACAAATTGATTTAACTTTTGATTATTTGGCGGCTACCATTTAAATGACAATATTTTTAGGTAATTTTCACACCCAATGGATATCGATGGTTTGAAAAAGCTGACGGAGATGGACCTCGGCAAATTCCCGGATAGTGAGAATAATGTGAAGTATAACATCGTGGTCCCATTCCTTAAGGGATTTGGGCATACCGAAATGGCTTTTGAGA
>CAIVHI010000236.1 GCA_903905685.1 uncultured Bacteroidota bacterium
CCCAATGTGGATGTCTTCGACGGCTGTGCGCGCAAACCCCCATTTTTCGTAAAACCGGATGGCGTTTAGGTTATGTCTATTCACATTCAGCGTCAGTTGCCGGGCGCCCATTGCCATAACGTCGTCTACTACCCTTTGCAACAAAGCTTTCCCTAATCCGGTGTCTTGCTTGGCCGTGTGCACATAGAGCTTGTTCAATTTTGCGATGCGTTCTCCCATGTCGGAATAGGAGGCAAATCCCACAGGCTTACCATCGCAAAATGAAATGAGGAAGTGTTGTTCGCCATTGCCGATTTGTCTGGCAAGCACTTCTTCAGAGTAGAAGAGGTTCAGCATAAAGTCCACCTGCTCCCGTCCAATTATCGGAATATATGTGCTGGGCCATATTTGCTCCGCCAATGCGCGTATCGTGCCGGCATCGGCTATGGTCGCAGGCAAAATGTTTGGGATGGTCGGTTTCAAAACGATTTTTGCATGGTTTGGCTCATAAATAGCGATATGCAAATGTCCAACACCCGGTTTGTATTACAAAATGTACGGCTCCAGATGGACGGTCGTTGTCTAATCTAGTCTCCGTATATCGGCTGGTTTCGTCCATTTCAACGCTCAGCATAGTGGGAAGATGCTTCACGGGACATTGGGTTGTCGATACTTTAAAAACAAATTAATTCGGCATCGCCATTTGAATTGTTTGTTTTAGAAACATCTTATTTTACATTTGCTATGGGAACGGAAATTTTAATTGTACATTGTGCCTTCAGGCCAATTTTGTGTTGCTTTGATGCCAAATAACGGTATTGTAAAAAGCAATCATAGTTTGTTTGAAGGTATTTTTGTAGAAACCAATTTATTTAAATTCGCTCTCCCGCTATTAACAAACCGCCGATGATGAGAAGGGCAACTTATTGTGTCATTGTTTTTTTGGGGATACTGTGTTTCACAGCTTGCACAAAAGAATACCATTGCGAATGCACCTACAACAACAACGTGGTTTACAATATCGATTTGGGCACCCAATACAAAGACAATGCGCAGAAAACCTGTAGCCGATACGATTCGACGCTACAGGGAATAACGTGGACTTGCAACATCTATTGATTGCACGGCCGTGTTCAGCCGTTTATTGGCGTGTTTTGACCAGCATCTCCATGATAAGGAAAACTTCGATTCTATACGTAGTAAGCCGGAGTCGATGCACTTTCCCGAAGTTTGAAAACATCTTGTTTAGGTATGCCGAAGAAGAAATTGGTAGTCCTCACCGGTGCCGGTATCAGCGCAGAAAGCGGATTGAAGACTTTTAGGGATGCCGATGGCCTGTGGGAGGGACACCGTATCGAGGATGTTGCAACGCCGGATGCTTGGAGGAGTCACCCTCAACAGGTTCTCGAATTTTACAATTTACGGCGCCGCGCCGTTCTCGAAGCGACCCCAAACCTTGCACATACCATCTTGGCCGAGTTGGAGGAAGATTTCGACGTCACCCTTGTCACCCAAAATGTTGACGACCTGCACGAGCGGGCGGGGTCTACGCACGTCATGCACTTGCACGGCGAATTGTTGAAGATGCGGAGTGACCGCAATATATTTAAAACCTACCCCATTCTATCCGACATGACATTGGGTGATAAAGCGCCCGATGGTGGGCTACTACGACCTGCAATAGTTTGGTTCCATGAGGCGGTACCCATGATTGAAGAGGCCATACCCGTCATGCAGTCGGCCGAGATCTTCCTCTTGGTCGGCACGTCGCTTGCTGTTTATCCGGCCGCCGGACTGGTTGACTATGTAGATGACGATGTGGTCAAGTATGTGGTCGATAAAAAGATTCCACCGGTTGCCCGCTACCGCAACGTGTTAAGTATAGAACAACCGGCCACTTTTGGAATGGTGGAAGTGAAGAAGTTGCTTACGCCCCACCGCCCGTAAAGGCATATTGAATGAGGTTTGCCCCCATTTGGAGTGCAGCTTGATGCTTTTCGGGCGGGTCGCGATGCACATCGAAATCTTCCCAGCCATCGCCAAGGTCGGTTTCATAGCTGTAAAATACCACCAACCTGCCCTTATATATCAAACCGAAACCCTTTGGCGGTTTCCCGTCGTGTTCGTGAATTTTCGGGAGCCCGTTGGGGAATTCGAATTTTTGGTGGTAAATCGGGTAGTTGAAGGGCAATTCTACCAATTCCAATTCCGGGAACACCTTTTTGAGTGCCGGCCGAACGTAGGGGTCGAGACCATAATTGTCATCGATATGCAGGAATCCACCGCCCTCCAGATATTTTCGAAGGTTTTTGGTTTCCTCATCGGAGAGTGCCCAACGGCCGTGACCCGTCATGTGGACGAACGGGTAATTGAACAACTCGGGGCTCCCTACTTCTACGCGGCCCTCAATGAGGTCAAAGGAAGTATGGAGTTGCTCATTGCAGAATGCAGCCAGGTTTTTTAGCGATGTGGGGTTGGCATACCAGTCGCCACCGCCGTTATACACCAGCAATCCCAACTTCATTTGGGCATTGATGTGTTGGGGAGTAAAAAAAGTCGTTAGGGCAAAAAAGACAAGTAGGATGCTATGCTTTACCATCGTTCAACACATTAAAGTACGCACAGGCGGTAATGGCTGCGGTTTCGGTGCGCAGCCTTTGTCGCCCCAAAGATACAGGCTGAAAGCCGTTCGATATGCACAATTCTATTTCTTCTTTCGAGAAGTCGCCTTCAGGCCCAATGAGGAGAGCGGTTTCCGTATTGGGTTTCAGTAGCGACGTCAAACTTTGCTTTTGGTCGTCGGGCAGGCAGTGTGCAATGAATTTCTGGGGAACATGCTCCAGTTTCTTCAGTACTTGATGCAGTGGGGCAATATCGGCCAGCAACGGAAGATAGTGTTGGCGCGATTGCAAGATTGCCGATGTCAATATTTTCTGCCAGCGGTCTAACCTGAAGTGGGCTTTTTCAGACCTTGCTGCCGCAATGGGCGTTATCGATGTCACGCCGAGCTCGGTTGCTTTTTCCAACATCCACTCATTGCGGTTGTTGTTCTTCGTGAACCCAACGCAAAGGTGGAATATCTCGGTCATGCGTTCCTGAAAATCATTGAGTTCCAGTTTTACCTTGCTTCGGTGCCGTTCCACAGATACGAGTCGGCCTTCGGCAATATTGCCTTTGCCATCGGTGAGGGCAAGTTCATCCCCTTCCTGCATCCTCAATACCTGCCAAACATGCTTCGAAGTGTCGTCGTCGAGCACTATCAGGCTACCCGCCAATAATGGGCCGTTGTGAAAGAATAGTGGCAATTGCGACATGACGGCAAGTTAATGAAAAAATCATTTAGCGTAGCACCAGCTGTTTCGCGGAAATCATCTTACGCATATTGATCAAGGCATAGCGCATGCGCCCCAGGGCTGTGTTGATGCTGACACCGGTCAACTCTGAGATTTCCTTAAAACTGAGGTCGGCATACATGCGCAACACAACCACCTCGCGTTGGTCTTCGGGAAGGGCCTCCACCAATTGGCGAATGCTTTTGTGGGTCTGCATGCGTTCTATACGGTCGCCGGCGGTTTCTTCGCAAACGAAGAGGTGGGAAATGTCGTTGCCATCAGACAGCGTAATAGGCATTTGGGCCGATGTGCGACGAAAATGGTCCATGCAAAGGTTGTGGGCCACGCGCACCACCCAAGGCAGGAATTTGCCCTGTTCGGCATACCGACCATCGCGGATGGTCTTCACTACTTTAAGGAATGTTTCTTGGAAAATGTCTTCGGCAATGTACTTGTCCTTTACAATCATGTAAATGGAAGTATACACCTTGTCCTTGTACCTGTGAATGAGGATTTCTAAAGCCCGCTCGCGTCCACCTAAATACGCACCAATCAATTCGGCATCCGATTTTTCTGTATAAAGCATAAATTCTACTGTTTAATAATGAATTGCGTACAATTACATCATCCCCGTGGGTAGTTTAATAAAGTAGAAGTTGCTCCTATAGATAATCGTTTTTGGTTTTACAATTCGATGCAAACAAAGTAAAAATCGCGACTTTGCCAAAATTAATTTTTGCTGCACAACGCGCTCATTCACTCAACTCATCGATATAGACGCAGCTACATCACCAAAGGTTGGGTAAATCCGAAAAAAATCATTCTCCGGCTTTTGAAGCCGCATTTGCAATGAACAATTAAAGTTTCACTGTCCAATTGTGGTTGTCGGTTACACGCCCGTAACGAATGTCGGCCAGCGTCTTCTTCAGGAAATTGGTGTGTTTCCATTCTGAAACGGGTGGAAGGGCCATTTTTTCGTCGTGGAAGGTGAGCGACGCTATTGGGGCTATGGATGCGGCGGTGCCGGTTCCGAATGCCTCTTTCAGGTTGCCGGCGTGGTAGGCG